>JALYLW010000062.1 GCA_030774055.1 Acidobacteriota bacterium | reverse complement strand
GCTCCCCACACTCGCTGCGCTCGTACCGGGGCCCCGACCCGGCGAGACGCCGACGCTACTAAAAACTACTCTCCGATGGAGCTGGGCAGGCCGGCCTTGCGGATGTCGTCGCGCACCTGGTCGAGCGCCGCCTTCGCGGCGTTGAGCTCATCCTGCTTGGCTTTCAGTGTCTCCTGCTGCTTCTGATCGTCGGCTTGATACTTCGCGCCATCGCGCAACTTGGTGCCGGCGTCGCCGTAGAAGGCGGCGGCCTTCAGCCGGTTCTCGCGCTGCATCACGTCAACCTCGCGCTCGAGTTGGGTGATGTTCTTCTTGGCTTCAGCCACCTTCGCGCTGAAGTCATCGGCTTGCGCCTTCATCGCCTCGTCGGGAGTCTGTTCTTTCGCGTCTTTGTCTTTATCCTTGCCAGCTGTCGCCGACGAGGTGGTGGAAGCAGCCGCTGCCGAAGTGCCGGAGCTTTTCGACGAAGTGGGTGCAGCCGCAATGCCGGCGTAGTCGCCGGTCGTGGTGGAGATCGCGCCGCTCTTGGGCAGGTTCTCGTTGTCGTAGACCTTGGCGTTGGGAGAGGTACGCGACTTCTTCGCTTGCTGAGCGCGGGCGGCGTCGCCGAGCGACACTCCCTCGTTCGAGCTTTGCGCGCAAGCCAGCGGCGCTGCGATGAGCAGCGCGGCCAAGGTGCACAAAAGTGATTTCATAGCGCGATCCATAGTGGTTCCTGTCCTTCCAGGCCAGGGGTTAACGGAAGCATAACCCCGACGCTCCGCCTGAGCAACATGTTAATCCGCCGAAACGGTGGTTGGGACCGGGTATTTCACGGGAAACGACAGGGTAAACAGGGTTCCCGCCGGGCTACTCTCGGCTTTGACCGTTCCGCCATGCTCGGTGACGATGCGCTGCACCAAGGCCAGGCCTAATCCGGTGCCCTGAGCTTTGGTGGTAAAGAACGGGATAAAGACGCGTGGGAGGTTCTCGGCGGAGATGCCGGGGCCATCATCGCGAAAGTAGAGGCGCAGGTTCGAGCCTTCAGCCTCGGCGGATATCACGACGCGCAGCGGGCGTCCGGCGGCGGCCTCCACGCTATTGCGCAGCAGGTTGGAGAACGCCTGCCGCAGCGCGGTGCGATCACCGGTGAGCGTTACCTCCGGCGAGAGGCGGCTGAGGTCGGCGACCATGCCGCATTCGCCACATTCCTGCACGCACTCCTCGATCAGCGCGCGCACCGGGACCTCTCCGGTCTCGAGCTCCTGCGGCCGGGCAAAATTCAGGAAGTCGGTGACGACGCGGGTAAGGTTCTGGGTCTCGCCCACGATCTTGGCGGCGAACTGCTGGGTGGTCGCGGGATCGTTCTCGCGGGTGAGCATCTGGGCGTAGCCGGAGATGGTGGCGAGAGAGTTCTTGAACTCGTGAGCGATGCCGGCGGACATCTCGCCCAGCGCAGACATCTTGTCGCGCTCGCGCATCTGGCGGCTGAGGTCGGTGATCTCGGTGAGATCACTGATGAGGCAAGCAGCGCCGAGAGCTTCATCGAGCGTGCCACGCACCGGCGAGACGGTGATGCCGAGCACGCGGCGTTCACCGGCGGGCGTCTGGTAATCAGCCTCGATGCGGCGGAAGGGAAGGCCGTGGCGCAAGCACTGGTCGATGGCTTCGACGAGGGCGTCGGGAGTGGTCTCGCCCATCCCCTCGCGGCGGACGCCGCTCACGCGCCGGAAGATATCGCGGGCGTGCATGCCAAAGAGGGCGCCGAAACCGAGGATGGCCCGCGCCGACGGATTGGCGTGCCGCACCATCCCATTGTTCGCGAACAGCAGCACGCCGCTGGCGAGGTTGGAGAGCACGGCCTCGCTCACGCTCTCGGAAGTGGCGGCGCGACCACGCTCGCTCTGCCGCAGCCGCTGCAACTCGGTCTCCTGCTCCTTCAGCTTCTGGATCACGCCGTTGTACGCTGCGAGCGAGAAAGCGATGTCGCCCAGCGCCGCGGGCCGCTGTTCGCTGATGCGCGAGTCTTCCAGGATCTCCTTGCGCAGACCGCGGATCCAGAGCACGGCGATGATGAACGCCAGCACTGCGATGACGAACGTCCCCAGCATCTTGAGGACGATCGGGTTGGTGAGCACGTTCACGTTCATCGGCAGGGCCTCATCGGTAGAGACCCAGGTACCAGGTGGTGATGCGCTCGCCGAAGAAGACGGCGAACAGGGCCATGCTGCCCAAGAAGACGCCGAAGGGTACCTGGAAGTTCCGGTAGACCAGGGCCGCCGATACCCAGGCGCGTTTGCGCGCGACCGCTGCCGGCTCATGCGCCACGCGCATGCGGCGGCGCGTACGCCGCAACCACACCACCAGCATCGTCGCGACGCCAAAGAGCGAGCCGGCGAGCGATGCGGTAAAGATGACGAAGATGGTGAGCTTGACGCCGAGGAAAGCACCGACCATGGCCATGAGCTTCACGTCGCCGAATCCCATGCCTTCCACGCCGCGAAAGCGCAGGTAGATGACACCGGCGCCATAGATGAACGAAGCTCCGACGGCGGCCCCGAGCAGCGCGTCCGAGAACCAGAAGAGACGGGCGGAGAGATCGGAGGAGAGCGGCAGCTCGCCGAGGAAGGGGAAGATGCGGGCGGCGAGAGTGTCAACCGGGACGAAGAAGCCGAAGAGCAATCCCAGCGTCAGCCCTGGAAGCGTGAGCTGGTCGGGAAGCAGGTGCGTCTCAGCGTCGGTAAAGATCAGGCCGAGCAGCAGGAAGGCGAAGACGCAGAATTTGAGGGTCGCGAGCGAGAGGCCGAAGGTGAGGAAGATGGCGACGAAGGTGAGCGCGGTGAGCAACTCGACCACGGCATAGCGCGCGACGATGCGCGCGCCACAGGCGCGACAGCGCGCGCGCAGGAGCAGCCAGCTCAGCACCGGGATGTTGTCCCATGCCGCGATGGCGGTGTGGCAGCTGGGGCAGGCCGAGCGGGGATGGACCACGGAGAGTCCCAACGGCAGCCGGTAGATACACACGTTGAGGAAGCTGCCCAGGCAGAGCCCGAACAGGAACACCACGGAGGCGATAATGAGAGTGAGATCCGGCACGATCGTGTGGGGGAGCCTGGCTGATTATAGGACGGAACCAGACGGGTATAAGCGGGTTTAAGCACTCCTGATCCGCCGGGGTTCCTCGAAACGCAGCAGCTCGCCGGCCAGGCTGGGCGCCTCGGGGAGGTGGGGTGGACACTTCGACGTCCAGTTAAGCTTGGCGCGATCGGCGAGGCGCGTCTCGGGGGCGAGAGGCCGCCAGTCGGCGCCGTACTCCTCCCGCAGCGTGAGGTTGTAGGCCACGGCATGCTCGTCCTCGCACTTGCGCTCGCGGAACTCCAGCAGCGAGGCTTCGAGCGCCTCGCTCACCGCTTCGTTGGGCAGGATGCAGAGCACCCAGTCGTAACGCGTGTCCGCGAGGTAAGCGCCGGGCTCCACGCCGGGGAGTCCCTTCTTGACCGTGGCACCGTGCCGGCGCGCGATATCGGCGGTGTCATCATCGGAGGCATGATCGATGACCAGGACCTCATCGCAAGCGCGCAGGGAATCGAGCGCGCGGCCGATGCGCAGAGCGTCGTTATGGGCGTGGATGAGGGCGCTGATCTTGGGCATGGGAGAGCTTAGGCGTCGGACTGGTAGATGCTACTCCGGTGAAATGGGAATGCCGTGAAGATAAAGAAAGCGGCAGCCGTTTGCAGGCTGCCGCTCGGTGGATCGTTTCGTTAGCGGCGCTTCAGGACCGGGCGGTTGGGATCGCTGGTGTCCGGATTGTTATCGACCGTAGTGACCTGGCCGGGCGAGGAGTTGCGTCCTGCCGCCGCCACGGTGATGGGCTGTTCAAGACGGAAGTTGAGCACCGTTTCCGGCTCCACGTGGATCTGCTCGCCCTTGGTCATGGCTTGGACACCGGTACCGGCTCCGGCGCCTACACCGGCGCCGATGGCAGCACCCTTGCCGCCGCCGGCGATGGCGCCGATGATGGCTCCGAGGGCCGCGCCGCCACCAACCGTTGCGGCCGTCCGCTTACCACGTGAACCGCCGGCCTTCGACCACTTGTTGGAGTTGATGGAGTAGCTGTGTCCGCTATAGCTGATGCGGCTCAATTCCAGCGCGAGCTGCGACTTGCCTTTGAAGTGACCGGCGCTGGCGAGGTCGACCACGCGACCTTCGACGTCAGCATTCGCGGGAACCACGACCCTGCCATCGACGGTGATGGGCTGGTCGAGCGTAGCGCGGAAGCGGTCGCCGACCTGGTTCTTGTCGGAGTCGATCGGGTCAAGCATGCGGACCGATATCGACGTGCCTGCCGGGATCTCGACCGGTGGAGGCGGTGGAGGCGGAGCAGGCGTGTAGGTCGCGCTGCTGTTGTTGTTCGACGGCATGGCCGGCGAGTTATAGGCCGTGCTGTCGCCAGCGCTCGACCGCGAGCGCGGCGTCGAAGCGCTGCGTCGCGAGGATGATGCGACTGGGCGCTGCGGTTCCGGCGCCGGTGGCGGCTGGTTCAGCATGCCGGCGGCCTGGTCGCTCACCGTGAGGTTGTTCACCACGGTGCGGACACCCTGGATCTGGGCAGCATCATTGGCAGCGGCGGCGCGCTCCATCTCACTACCCACGGCGCCACTCAGTGTGACCACGCCATTGGCTACGTTCACGCCCAGCTGCTTGTTGGTGATGGCAAAATCCTGCTGGATCTTCGATTGGACCTCGCCGGCGAGCTGCGCATCGCTCTTGCTCTTGCTGCATCCGGCGATGACCGCCAAGAGCAGCGCGAGCGAAAGCAGCCACAGACCGGCATTTCGATAAGCCTTCATGGGTAACTCCCTCAAAACTCAAGACTTAAAAACTCAACACTAGGCGGTTTGGGTCCTGCATGCTTTAGATGCAGAGCTGCGCCCTCAGGACTACCTTGATTGTACTCGTCCCGCAGAGTGAGCGTTTTGTGGTAAAACTCTGCTGGGACAGCACTTAGGTGACAACACTTCGACCACATACCGAGACGGCAAGGGCTTACGCGGCGCGCTTATGGGCATTATCGTAGAACGCAACAATTTCTCTGCCGACGATGGACGCTTTCAGTACTACGTGGGACTGAAGCCCAACGTGTCCAAAGACGAGTTGGAGGTGCAAACCCGCGTCCCGGTAGAAGTTGCCGTCTCGGTCTCGGAGAATGGCGACCTGGTCGATCTTGCCTTCGAGCTGCCCAAGAAATGGCGCAGCGACCAGGCGCTCACCTTCATCAAGCGCCAGCACCAGGCGAACTACGTGGACCCGCGCGTGTTCATCGCCTTCACCGGCGTGAGCGGCGACGTGGTGATGGCGGCGCCGGCGAACCT
Source organism: Acidobacteriota bacterium (assembly GCA_030774055.1). Classification (NCBI taxonomy): domain Bacteria; kingdom Pseudomonadati; phylum Acidobacteriota; species Acidobacteriota bacterium. The sequence goes on along the minus strand of JALYLW010000062.1, from coordinate 23,988 downwards.
GGAGATCGACGCGGCCGGCCGCATCATCGGGCTAGACATCCACTAAGGATTGGAAGACGTGAGGGACGGCCGGCGGGCGCCGGCCGTTTCATTTTACCAGCCTTTGATCCTGCTAGGCGGTGGTGGCGGAGCGCGCTTCGCACTCCTGGCGTGCGCGGCGGATGTCGTTGATGTCACCCATCGCGATGATGACCGAGGCGGCAGTGAGCCGCAGGTTGTCAGTGGGATTGGCGATGAAGGCGTTGTCGCCAAAGATGTTCTTCACCGCCAGCACCAGCAGGTTGTAGCGCGGGTGCATCTTCAGCTCGCCGAGAGTCTGGCCGACCCAAGCGGTACCGGCATGGATCTCCAGGTCTTCGATGCGCAGGGTGCGCGACTGCTCGCGCAGCATGAGGTCGAGGAATCCGACCACGTGCGGGCGCAGGGCCTCCGAAGCGAGGCGCAGGCCGCCGATACGGTTGGGGGAGACGGTGGAGTTCGCTCCCGCCTTGATCATGCGGTCGGCGAATTTCGGCTCGGTGTAACGCGCGACGATGCGCAGATCGTCGCGGCGTTGGCGCGCCATCACGATGATGACCAGGTTGTCTTTATCGGAAGAGAGCGCGGCGATCAGTCCCTTGGCGCGGTCGATGCCGGCCTGGTCCATCACCTCTTCGTCGGTGGCATCGCCCTCAAGCACGAGGAAGTTATCGGCTTCGGCGCCGTGGTGCTCGCGGAATTTCTTGATGACCTCGGCGCTCCCCTCGATGACCACGAACGGTGTGCCCGTCTTCTGGAGTTCGTCCACGGCAAAGCGTCCGGTGTCGCCCAGGCCGCAGATGATGAAGTGGCCTTTCAATTCGCCGATCCTTTTTTGCATCTTGCGCCTCCAGAAGATGTTCGTGATCTCGCCTTCGACCAGGAACGCCGTTACCACCGAGAACACGTACACCGTGATGGTGACCCCGAAAAGCACCACGAACATGTTGAAGATACGGAGCGCAGGGTTGTGGGCGGTCTCGACGATCTCGCTATAGCCCACCCCGGCCAGCGTGATCACCGCCATATACAAGGCCTGCAACAGCGTGACGTTAGGGCGGCCGAGGACGATGTATCCCGCAACGCTGAAAGTAATGATCAGCAGCAATGCGGCTACCGCGTATTGCAGCCGTTTACGGAGGTCCATGCGCGAGCCTTGTGCTCTCTATGCTCTCTCGGGTGGGGAAAAGTAGCGCGATTCTAGCATAGCGAAGATGCCTTCCCGGATGCGCTCCCGTGCCGATTCTGGGTGCGTCGTGACGTGCCGTGTGCGCCCCGCGGCGAGACAAAAAAGAGAGGGCGCGATCGAGGCAAGAAAAAAGCGGGGGATCCTTGCGGATCCCCCGCTGCTTAGTTCAGTGTCTCAGCGCTACTAGAACGTCCACTTCGCCCACAGACGGACGTTACGTCCACCGTCCTGGGTCGAGTCGAGGTTCAGGAAGTCGCCACTGAGCATGTTGCCCGTGACGCCGCCGAGCAGGCCACGGTTGGGGTGATTGAACGCGTTGAAGAGCTCAGCCTTGATCTCAAAGGTCGAGCTTTCGAGGCGTCCCATCGGAGCGCGGAAGCGCCGCCCGATACTCCAATCAGTGTTCCAGTAACCCGGGTTGATGTAGCTGTTGCGACCGAGATTTCCGTCCAAGCCAAGGTCATTGACGATGTAGCGGAAATCAGTCGCCGTGCCCGCAGCACCGGTCCAGAAGTCGATGTAATTGACTCCATCGAACTCACCGATACCCGAGCAGAGCGTCGCGCTCGAGAGACATGCATCGCTGTAATTGACCGCAACCGCGTGATTGCCGTCGTTGGGACGATCGTTGGCCGCTTCGCCGTCACCGTTCTGGTCGAAGCCGGTAAAGATCGTTTGCGGAGAGCCACTCTGCCACGCAGCGGTTCCGGAGAACTGCCAGTCACGAGTGATCCAGTTCAGGATCCTCATCCCGCCCTCGGTACCCGGGACGCCCGGAGGTCCGTAGACCCAGCTCAACACCAAGCGTTGCTTGCGGTTGAAAGCCGAGAGTCCGCGGTCGCCGGTATAGCTGAACACGTTCTGACGACGGCTGGCACCGCCAGAGGTCACGAACACCTCCGACATGTTGTCAATCGCCTTGGAGTACGTGTAGCTGCCCCGGAAAGTCAGACCGTTCTTGAATGCACGCGCTACGGTGGTATCCAGACCGTGGTAGACCGAGTCGCCATGGTTCGCGCGAATGACGATCGAGCCATAGGTAGGGTTGAGGCGCGGCCCGAAATCCAAGCGCGGATTCAGCTGCTCGTTGGCGAGCAGACGCTCGCCACGAGTGCCGACGTAGGCCATCTCCATGACCATTCCCCAAGGCAGTTCGCGCTGGAATCCGAGGTTCCATTGATAGGTCATCGGATTACGCAGCCCGGCTGCCACGGAGGTGATGGTGTTGAGTTTGTTCAGGACCGGAGCGACGGCCAACAGTGCACCGCTGGCGTTCGCCGTGCCGCGCGTGCCGCTCGCGCCGGTGATGGTGCCACCCAGGGTATTCGGCGAAGAGGCTGCGGTATTGTCGTTGATGTTGGTGAAGAAGGTGTCATAGAACACGCCGAAGCCGCCGCGGATGACCGTCTTGTGGTCGCCGAACAGCCAGTTCGCGAACTCCGGAGTGTAGGCGAAGCCGAAACGCGGCGCCCAGTTGTTCTTGTCGGGACGCTGCGGGACACGAACCGCGAACGGTTCGGTGGTCGCAACGCCCAGCGGCTGCTCTTCAAAGGCAGGGAAGGACAGCACGTTGCTTGGGTCCGGAGGCTGATACTCCCAGCGTAGGCCGTAGTCAACCGTGAAGTTGCTGCGGACCTTCCACGTGTCTTGGAAGTAGTAAGCCTGCTGCGTCCAGGGCACGTTGACGCGGGGGTTGCCGAACTGCTTGCTGATGACGCCCGCCGAGCCGGAGAAGTTGTCGAGGTAGTTCGCCAGGCCGGAGCAAGTAGCCAAGCCGATGGCAGCGCAGCTACCGCCGGAATTGTAAGTGATCGAACCGCGGTCGTTGAACGGAATGCTGTCCTTGATCTCGAGGTGAGTGATGTCAGCCCCGATCTTCATGGCATGCTTGCCAAAGGTGTATGAAACCGCATCCTGCACCACGTAGACCTTGTGTCCACGACCCTGCGGGAAGGTGCCGCTCACACCACCGAAACCAGGGAAGCTGGTGCCGGCGACGCTGAGACGCGGGCCGAACGCGAGCGGATCCGCCTGGGCTTCAGGACCGAAGTCGAAGACGAAGTCGATCAGCTGCTCGGAGAAGCGGAGCTCATTGACGACCTTGGAGTTGAAAGCGTGCGTCCACATCACACCCAGGTTACCCCGGTGGTAGCGGCGAGGAGGTCGATCTGGTTTTGTACCGTGCCGGGGTTCGCCGCCGCCACCGCCGCCAACGTGTCATAGCCAGTCGCGGTCGGCAGGGTCAGAGTCGAGCCCTGGAAGGCGCCGAAGAAGCGGGTCCACTGCGAAGTACCGAAAACAAACAGCTTGTTCTTGACGATCGGCCCGCCCAGGCGGAACCCAAACAGGTTCTGCACATACTGCGGAACGCGATCGAGGCCGCTTTGGGCCTGCGTGGTGGTCAGGGCATCAAGACGCGAGCCTTGATACTGCTCCCACACGCCACCGTGCCAGCCGTTGTTGCCGCTGCGGAACTGAACGTTGGTGACGGAAGCGCCGCCACGGCCGAACTCCGCGGCGTAAGAGTTGGTGAACACCGTGACCTGCGAGATGGCCTCGACGTTCTGAGGCTGCAGGCCCTGGCCCTGGATGGCGTTGTCGTTGTTGTCAAAGCCATCGATGAGGAAGTTGTTGGCGCGCGGACGCAGTCCGTTCACCGAGTAAGAGGTGCCGTTCGTGAAGTCGTCGCGGCTGGAGACCGAGACCACTCCGGGAAGCGTAAGGGCGAGCTGGTAGGCGTTCAAGCTCGGGATGGGCAGCTCGGTGATCTGCTGCTGCGTGATGACTTTGGAGAGTTCGCCGCTCTCGGTCTGAACCTGCTCACCGGTCTCGATCACGTTCACGGTTTCCGTGGACGCACCGAGCTTCATCTTGGGGTTCACCGAAGTCACGACCGAACCCGGTACGGGGAGCTTCTCGAGTCTCATGGGAGCAAAGGTCGCTGCCGTGATCTCGATGTTGTACACGCCGGGCGTGATCGCGTCGAACCGGAACCCACCCGTGTCGTTGGTGGTGGTGGTGCGGCTCTCGCTGGTTAAGCTGTCAGTGGCGGTCACCTTGGCACCGATTACGACAGCGCCAGTCTGATCGGTGACGGTACCCGCGATCGTGCCGCGGGAGGTCTGTGCCATTGCAGCTGCGCTTACGAGCACCAGCGCTAGCAGAGAGAAGACGAAAGTGAAGAAACGCCCTCTAAATCGAGGTGCAATCATTCCAGGCTCCTATTCAGTTTTTGGGTTCACTCGGCCCTGAGGGATGTCGAATTAACACTGTAGTAGCAACTTTGGTTCCATAGGTGCGGGCATTGTTGGGGTCATGAGGAACAGAGAATCAATGACTTGCGGACAACGACGCCCCGGCACGTATGAATTCCTGGAGATGAGTCATGTTCGGACTATGAGCTGACGTAGTCCGGGGCCGAGTCGCGACAGGATTTGGGGGCAGGTGTGCCATGCCACGGGAACAGGTTAGAGTCTCAGGGTATTGACCACAACTCCGAGGCGGCGGCTGGGTTGGTAGTCCCAGGATGGCCCGGTTGCCTATAATCGAAGCCTTCATGCCCAAGATCCCCCCGATGCGGTTCGCGCTCGATCCCTCTTTTCCGTTCACGGCGCGCGAACAGATCCGCGAACAGCTGATCAACATGGTGCACTTAGGCGTTCTCAGCAGTGGGGACCGGCTGCCCACGGTACGCGACCTGGCGGAGCAACTTGGAGTGAACCTGAAGACCGCGTTTGGGGTCTACCGGCACCTGGCGCGCGAGGGCATGGTCGAGATCCATCCGCAAAGCGGCGTATTCGTCAAGTTCTCGGGAGTGGACGCCGACCGGTCTTACGCGGATAACGTGCGGCGGTTCGTGAAGCGCGTGGCGCTGCGCGCCGAACAATTCAATCTCACCCCGAGACGGCTGGCAAGACTGTTGCAGGCGGGCGGCAGCAACGGCGGCCGCCTGCGCTGTGCCGTGCTCGAGTGCAATCAGGAGCAGGTGGATCTATTCAGCGAAGAGCTGGAGCGGGAATTGAATGTCGAAGCGATCCGGGTAGTACTGGGCAGGGATGAAGCCGCGGTGCTGCGGTCGCTACGCCATGCCGATCTACTGGTGACGACCGACTTCCACTGGGACGCCGTGCGGCGACTTGCGGCGCGGAGCCATCGCGAAGCGGCCCGGATCCGACTGAACCCGGCGTTCCTCAGGATGCTGATTGCGAACGCGCGCCGGGGATTGTTCCCCATGGTGGTCACCGAGACCTCGTATGAGTCGCGGTTCCGCAGCGCCCTGGCTCTGCTGGCGCCACCGCACGTAGCCCAGCGGATCGTGCTGATCGACTGGCGCGACCGCAAGCGCCTGAAGGAGCTTTGGCCGAAGGTGGAACGCGTCTACGTTTCGCCTCTCTGTTATGACCAGGTCTGTGCCCAGGTGCCAAAGCAGGTCAAGGTGTTGACCATGCGCGACATGATCTCGCGCCAGTCACTGCAGGAGCTGCGCCGCAAGCTCGCCTGAGGGCGCGATTCTCTCCACCACCGCCTTCCACCTCGGCTACAATCACCGCACAAATGCACGATGTGACCGCATTCATACTCGCGGGTGGTCAGAGCTCGCGCATGGGGACAGAGAAGGCGTTCCTCGACTTCGAGGGACACTTGCTCATCGACCACATGATTGGCATCGCGAAGTCGGTGGCGGAGCAGATGCGCATCGTCGGGCCGAAGCAGAAGTTCTCCGCTTTCGGACAGATCGCGACGGACATCTATCCCGAACGCGGGCCGCTGGGCGGGATCCACGCCGCGCTCGAGATCTCGCGCTCAGAATTCAATCTCATGCTGGCCATCGACATGCCGTTCATCGAACCGAAGTTCCTGGAGTACATGCTGAAGCAGGCGCAACATGCGGAAGCGCTGGTCACCGTGCCCAAGGTCGGCGGGGGTTACCAGCCGCTGTGCGCGTGTTATCGCAAGGAGTTCGAGAGCATCGCTGACCGGGCGCTGGCAGCGGGCAACAACAAGATCGACGCGCTCTTCGCGCCGGAGATCACGCGCGTGATCGATGAAGCGGAGTTCGCCAAGCTCGGCTTGCCGGCAAGCATGTTCCAAAACTTGAATACCAAAGAGGATTACGAGCAGGCAAAGGGATCGGGGGCACGATGAGCACACTCACGACGAATGGACACGCGACGAGCACACAGGCCCAGCATCGGCCGGATGAAGGTGAGCCAGCCAAGCCGTACATCCGCTTCATCGACGTGTACAAGGCATTCGGCTCGCACGTGGTGCTCGATGATGTGAGCTTCGACGTGTTGCCGGCGGAGACGGTGTGCATCCTGGGACGCTCGGGCGTGGGCAAATCGGTCTCGCTGCACATCATCATGGGTTTCCTGAAGGCGGATTCCGGCACGGTGATCGTGGCCGACGAGGACGTGACCCACTTCACCGAGGCGGAGATGGAGCGTATCCGGAAGAAGGTGACCATGGTCTTTCAGAATGGCGCGCTCTTCGATTCGCTGACCGTCGGTGAGAATGTTGCGTTCCCGCTGCGTGAGCGCCGCGACCTCGACGAGGAGCAGATCTACCAGGTCGTGGACGGCCTGCTCGAGATGGTGGGCGTGAAGCAGTATCGCGACCAGTTGCCGTCGGAGCTTTCGACCGGGATGAAGCGCTCGGTGGCCATCGCGCGCGCCTTGGCGGCGCAGCCAGAGTGCATCCTGTACGACGAGCCCACGACGATGGTCGATCCGCTAATGGCCCAGTTATTAGGCGATCTCATCAAAAAGCTCAAGTATCAGTTGAAGCTGACCTCGGTCGTGGTGACGCATGACATGCGGCTCGCCAAGAAACTGGCCGACCGCATCGTCTTCCTGCACGAAGCCAAGTGCCTGTTCTTCGGGACGCCGGCGGAGATGGAGCGTTGCGACGATCCGGTGGTGCAGGAGTTCCTGCGTCTCGACGAACTGGTGCTGCCGGGGCAGGCGCCGCCGCCATCCTGGTCGCAATCCCGCGCGTAGGGGCGGGGTCTCCTGTCTCCTGTTTGGGGATCAGAAACCTTCTTCGCGCAGTCGCTCCAGGGTGATCCCGCCGGAGGGTTTGTCTTTGTCTTGCAGTTTGTTTTGCAATAGCCGCTCGGCGTATTTTGCCAGCACGTCTACCTCGACGTTCAGTGGGTCGCCGACAGCGAGCGAGTGCAGGTTGGTGGCGGTGAAGGTGTGCGGGATGATGGCCACCTCGATCTCGTTGCGCTCTATCTTCGCGACGGTGAGGCTGATGCCCTCGATGGCGATCGAGCCCTTGAACACGGCGTAGCGCGCCAGCTCCGGCGGCAGGGAGACGCGCAGCAGGTAGTCCTCACCGCCCGGAATCTTTCCGAGCGAGGTCAGCGTGCCGACGCCGTCGACGTGTCCTTGAACGATGTGGCCGCCCATGCGCTGGCCCGACTTCATCGGCAGTTCGAGGTTGACGAGGGCGTTCGCGCGCAGCCGCGAGAGCGAGGTGCGCGCCACCGTCTCAGCGGCGAGGTCGGCGCTGAACGACTGCGCGTCGATCTCGACGGCGGTGAGGCACACGCCGCTGACCGCGATGGAGTCGCCCCGCTTCAGCTCGCGGATGAGCGTGGTCGAGGCGATGGAAAAGCGCCGCGTGCCGTCCACGCCGGTGACCGGCGCGATGGCCGCGACCTTGCCGACTTCTTCGATCAGCCCGGTGAACATCAGCTCGCCTCGTAGGGATCGCGCAGATATCCTTCAACGGCGAAGTCTTCGCCGAAGCGGTGCAGCTCGAGCTGCTTCACGTACGGTGCCTCGCCCAGGCTGCGAAAGCCGGGGCCCGCGGCGAACGGCACCGAGCCCGTGCCCGCCAGGATGCGGGGAGCGTAATACAGAAAGACCTTGTCCACGACGCCGCTGGCAAGCGCGGCCCAATTGACCAGCGCACCGCCCTCGATCAACAGGCTGATGAGCTCGAGTTCACCCAGCCGCGCCGCGATCTGCTTCAGGTCGGGCCGACCGTCGGCGGCGCCGAGCCTGACCTGTTCGACGCGGACGCCCTGCGACTCCAGCGCCTGCTTCTTCTTTTCTTCCGCGAACGAGCAGAAGACGATCACGTCGTCCTTCGCCGTTTTGACTATGCGCGACTCCAACGGCACGCGCAGCCGCGAATCCAGTATCACGCGCTGCAAGGGACGCCGCCGCGGACGCAAGGTGCGGTCGGTGAGCAGGGGATCGTCTGCCACGATGGTGCCCACACCCACCAGGATGGCGTCGGAGGCATGGCGCAGTTCCTGCACGTGTGCGCGCGCCGCTTCGCTGGTGATGTAGGTGGTGCTGGCGCCGCCGGAGCCGAGCGCCGTCGGACTCTGTGATTCTCCCGTTTGCGCACCCCCCGGCGGCGGCGCGATCTTGCCGTCCAGCGTGATCGCCGCCTTCAGCGTGACCAGCGGCAGCCGCGTCCGGATCCACTTCGCAAAACTCTCGTTCCGCTTGCGGGCTTCGTCATGCAGCACGGCTTCGGTGACCTCGACGCCGGCGGCGCGCAGCAGCTCGAATCCCTTTCCCGCGACCAGCGGATTCGGATCGCGCATCGCGGCGACCACACGCTTGATGCCCGACGCGATCACGACCTCGGTGCAGGGGCCGGTGCGTCCCTGGTGGCAGCATGGTTCCAGGTTCACATAGAGTGTGCCACCGCCGGCCTTCGCGCCAGCTTGATCAAGGGCCAGTACCTCGGCGTGCTTTACGCCTGCATAGGTATATGAGCCGCGGCCAACGACGTTGCCGGCGGCGTCTGCCACGACCGCGCCCACGCAGGGATTCGGCGAGGCAAGCGCAGTGCCTTCACGGGCGAGGGCGAGAGCCTCGCGCATGTGCTGCTCGTCGTTGGATCGGGAGCCGTTGGCCATGGAGTTGTTCGCCATCATTTACAGGCTACGCAAACTGATCCGGCAAAGCAGAGATCAAGCAAAGAGGGAATCGACAAAATCCTCGCCACTGAACGGCAACAGGTCGCCCTGTTTCTCGCCCACGCCGACGTAGCGCACCGGCAAACCGAGCTCGCGCGAGATGGCGACGACCACGCCGCCTTTGGCGGTGCCATCGAGCTTGGTCAGCACGATGCCGGTCACGCCCGCGGACTGCGTGAACAAGCGCGCTTGCTGCAAGCCGTTCTGTCCGGTGGTCGCGTCCATCACCAGCAGGACTTCATGCGGCGCGCCGGGGACGATGCGGTGCGCCGTCCGCGTCATCTTCTCCAGCTCGGACATCAGGTTGGTCTTGGTGTGCAGGCGGCCGGCGGTATCGACGATCACGTAATCGGTGTGGCGCGCGCACGCGGCCTGGAGCGCGTCATAGAGCACGGCGGAAGGATCGCCGCCCGGCTTGGTCTTGATGACCTCGGCGCCGGTACGCTGTCCCCAAATCTCGAGCTGCTCGATGGCCGCGGCGCGATAGGTGTCGGCGGCGGCGAGCAGCACGGTCTTCCCCTGCGCGCGCAGCGTGTGGGCGAGCTTGCCGATGGTGGTCGTTTTTCCGGTGCCGTTCACCCCGACCACAAGGATGACCTCCGGGCCATCGACCGTATTCGGCGGACGCTCCACGGTCTTCAGGATGGCGAGCAGCTCGTCTTTCAACAGGCGCTTGAGCTCGGCGACGTTCCCGATCTGCTTGTGATCAGCCTTTTCGCGCAGCTTGGCCAGTACTTCTTGTGTGGTGGTCGAGCCGAGGTCGGCGGCGAGGAGCGTGGCTTCGAGCTCATCGAGCGTGGAGCGATCGATCTCCTTGTTCCAGGAGGCGATCTCGTCGATGCGCTCGCCCAGCGATTCGCGGGTGCGCGTTACCGCTTCCTTCATGCGGTCGAGGAAGCTCGGCCTTACCTCGGTGCTGCCGAAAAGGGTCTGGATCATGATGTTCGCGCCGCGGAGAGCAGCTTTCGATTATACGGAACTGCGGCGCAGTACCGAGTACCGAGTACCGAGTGCTGAGTACCGAGTCAGAAAAAAACAAGGCCACGCATTCTGCGCGGCCTTACTCGGTACTCGCAACTCGGTACTCGGAACTGCTTCCTAGCTCTTCATCGTCTCAACGATGGTGGTGGGCGCAGCGGGGCTGGCAGCAGCGGCTGCGGCAGCCTGGTCGGCGGAGAGGGTGGCGGCGCGCTGCAGCCGCAGTTTGCCGCTCTCGAAGACGGCGGTGAGGGCGGCGACCACGCGCGGATCGAACTTGGTGTTGACCAGCGAATTGATGATGCGCACCACGTACTCGGGATCCATCGCCGCTTGGTAGGGACGGTTGGTGGTCATGGCGTCGAAGGTATCAGCCACGGTGATCACGCGCGGCATCAGCGGGATGTCATCGCCCCTGAGGCCGTGGGGATAGCCGCGTCCATCGAGCGATTCGTGGTGCAACTCGATGCCCGGGATCATCTCCTTCAGCATCTCGACCGGACGCAGGATAGTGGCGCCCTTCGAGGTGTGCGTCTTCATGATCTCGAACTCGTCGGGAGTGAGCGCGCCCGGCTTCTTCAGGATGCGGTCTTCGATGCCGATCTTGCCCACGTCGTGGAGCTGCGCCGAGATGCGGATCTTCTCCACCTCTTCCCTGGTCATGGCCAGTTCGGTCGCCAGGATCACGGAGTAGCGGGTGACACGGTCGGAGTGGCCCTTGGTGTAGGGATCCTTCTCGTCGACCGCGCCGGCGAGCATCTGGATGGAGCTCATGAACAGCGCGCGGTTCTCTTCGGCGGCCTTCTTCAGGTCGAAGACCATGCGTTCGAGGTCGCCGGTCATCAGGTTGAAGGTGTCGGCCAGCTCGCCGATCTCGGTGCGCGAGGTGAGGTGGACGCGCTGCGAGAAATCGCCCTTGGCGATGGCGCGGCTGGACTGCGTGAGCACGTCGATGGGGTGCGTGATCCTGCGCGCCGCGAAGATACTGAAGATGATTATCCCAATGATCAGCGCGAGGACGATCCAGTTAGCTGTCCGTTGCATGTCAAAGACGCCCTGATAGGCTTGCCGCTGCGGCTTCTGCGCGATGACCGCCCACTCCAGCGCCGGCACCGGGCTGTAGGTGCCTAGCATGTCGACGGTGCTCTTGCCGTCGGCGGCGTTCAGCTTGAACTCCTTGGTCGCGCGCACCGGCGCCTTACTGTTCTTGTAATCAAGCACGATCTCGATCTGGGTCATGCCCTGGCCGATGGCGAAGGCCTTGTCGGCGCTGGCGATGAGTTGACCGTCATGATTCACCACAAAAGCGAATAGACCGCCGGTGGACGCCGACTGCAGGCGCCTGGTGAGGAAGTTCAGGTCGAGCAGAACGGCGATCATGCCAATGAAGCGGCCGCCGGCCATCAGCGGCGTCGAGATTAGCACGACGTTGCGACGATGCGCGCCGTCCCCGATTTCCATTGACTTGCGGCTGGTAGAAGTTCGGCCGCCGCGCGCACTGTCGAACCCACGCTCCAGTTCATTCTTCACGAAGAGGTCGAGGCCGCCCTTGTCACAGACGGTTACGCCGGGTTGTTCCGCGCATGGGCCCTTCATCTCCTCGTTGAAGATGTTCGCGGCAGCGATGTCCGGCGACGAGGAGACGAATTGCGTCACCAGGTAAACTAACTCCGGTGATTTCACATGATCGCCGGTCAAGTTCGAGCCACTTGTGACCTTGATCGCCTCTGCCAGGTTCAACATCATGGTGTGGAGGCTGCTCTGGTGTTGCGCGATCGTTTCGGCGAGCGAGCTGGTGATGGTGTTCTGCAGCACCTGCTCCTGCGTCCTCAGCTGGTCGCGATTGATGCCGACGACCTGCGTGGCGTAGAAGTACAGCGGCACCACGCTCACCAGGATGAGCACGCCAAGGATCAGATACAGGATGGGCAGACGGAATGGGCTAGCCATGCGTGGCGGGTATCCTCTGGATGGGCGGGATTGTACCCCGAATTCGCGATTTCAGATTGCAGATTTCAGATTGCAGAATCGGGTTCACTCGTCCTTGCCGGGCCGCGCCATCAGCTCGCGGATAGCGTCCTTGGGCGGCTTGCCGGCGTGCAGGATGGCGTACATCTGCTCGCTGATGGGCAGCTCGACGCCATATTTCTTTCCCAGCCCTACGGCGGCGTTGGTGGTGAGTACGCCCTCGGCGACCATGCCGTGCATGCCGGCGATGATGTCTTCGAGCTTGCGCCCCTTGCCCAGCTCCACGCCGACGGTGCGGTTGCGCGAGAGCCCGCCGGTGCAGGTGAGCACCAGGTCGCCCATGCCGGCGAGTCCGGCCATGGTCGCGGGCTTGGCACCGCAGGTCACGGCGAGCCGGGTGATCTCCGCCAGGCCGCGGGTGATGAGCGCGGCGACGGTGTTGTGTCCGAGGCCGAGGCCGTCGCACACGCCGGCGGCGATGGCGATCACGTTCTTCAACGCACCGCCCAGCTCCACGCCGACCATGTCGTCGTTGGTGTAGACGCGGAAGGTCGGGTCGCTGAACTCACGCTGGATCAGGGTTGCCAGGTCTTTATCTTTGGGCTGGGAGGCAACGGCGACGGCGGTGGGGTCAGCCTTCGCGACCTCTTTCGCGAACGACGGTCCGCTGAGCGCGGCGATGCGGGGCGTGAAGCGCGCGCCCTTCGACTGCAGCACGTCAGTGATGACCTCGGTCATGCGCAGCAGCGTCTGATTCTCCACGCCTTTGGTCGCGCTGACGAAACCCATCTGCGGCCAGCAGAACTTTGCCATCTGCTCGAAGACGCGCCGCGTGTGGTGTGAGGGCATCACGCTGACCACGAGCTCGGCCTTGGCCAGAGCCTCTTCGAGCGAGTTCGTCGCGGTAACGTTCTCCGGCACCTTCGAGCCGGGAAGGAAGAGCGTGTTCTCGTGCTGCGCGGAGAGAGACGCGGTGACTTCTTTTTCGTACGCCCAGAGATGGACGTCGTGCGTGCCCTTGCGTCCGAGGACGATGGCGAGGGCCGTCCCCCAAGCGCCTCCGCCGATGACGGCGATCCTCATGCTTGCTTCTCCATCTCTTGCGGCGGTGGGATTGTGGGTTTAGCACCCAGCTTGGGCTCGGTGCCAGCGAGCAGGCGTCGGATGTTGGCGTGGTGTTTGAGGATGATAAGAAGGGAAGAGATTGCGACGATCAGGATCACAAGCGGGTAGCGACCATAATCGGTGAGAAAGTAAACAGCGATCGGGAATGCCGCAGCGGCAGCGATCGAACCGAGCGACACGTAGCGGAAGATCGCGAGAACGATCACGAATAATGCCAGGACGACGAGTACGGCCTTGGGAGCCAGAACAAGGAACGCTCCGGCGCCGGTCGCAACTCCCTTGCCGCCTTTAAAGCGGAGCCAGACAGGAAAGAGATGCCCAACGATTGAAAACAGTGCCGCCACCGCCCCCGCGAGCACAAGCGGCCCGATGAACGCGTAGTACTCGTCCGTCCCCGCTCCGAGGAGCTTGAATCGCGGGTAATCTTGGAGTTGGGCATAAATCATTCTTCCAAGCACAACGGCGGCAGCACCCTTGACGACGTCGAGGAAGAGCGTCGCGATTGCGAGCCCTTTCGCTCCCGAGCGCGCCACATTGGTCGCACCGATGTTGCCGCTGCCGGTCTCTCTGATGTCCTGCTGGAGGAAGAGGCGAACGAGGAGGTAACCAAAGGGGATGGAGCCGAGCAGGTAAGAGACCAGCGCGATGATGATGTAGGTCGTCAATCCTCAACCGGCCTCGTCGTGGCGATAGGGCTTCCTCGCTACGCTCGGGATGGAAATCAAAAACCTAGCCCAGCGGAAAGCGCTGGAGTTTGGTGTAGACGGCGCCCTGTGGCGACGTCTTGCTGTGGTACAGAAAGAACTCTCGGGCGGTCATTGTACCGAAGTCGGGTGGCGACATCGCCTCGACGCGGACCTTGAGCTCAAACATCTCCGGTTTGTGGCGATCGGAGCGTGCGCCTTGCGGGCGTCCCGAGCCGGTGCGCGCCAGCGTGAGGTGAGGCGTGAAATCCCGGTCTTCTTGTGGGACGCCCAACTGCGAGGTCGCAGAGTCGATGGAGGTAGCGAGCGCCTTCAGTTCGTAGCCGGCTTCGATGCCGGCTTCTATCCCCGCCCAGAAGACGCGTGGCGAGCGGGGCGTGAAGAAGCCGACGTGAGGGAGGGTGAGTTCGAAGGGATGGCCACCGACGTTGGTGAGCGCGCGCTTGAGTTCGTCGAGACGTGGCTCGGGAAATTCGCCGATGAACTTCAGGGTGACGTGCAGCGATTCCGGAGGGACCCATCTTGCGTTGGGGGCGAGCTGCTTCAGTCCGGCAATGTAGGCAGAGAGGCGTTGGCGGATCGAATCGTCGATGTCGAGGGCGACGAAGAGCCTCATGCACTCAACTTACGGCGCACCATATCCAGCGCCTGCTGGCTGGCATACCAGCGGACGCGTTCGCGGTCGCCGGGAAAATTCCGCTGCACCACTTCCGTCTTCTTGCCGTCAGCGAGCGCGCAATAGACCAGGCCGACGGGCTTCTCTTCGCTGCCGCCGCCGGGGCCGGCGACGCCGGTGACGCCGAGCCCAAGCTGTGATGCGCAGCGCTTGCGGATGCCTTCGGCCAGCGCGACCGCGATCTCGCGGCTGACCGCGCCGTGCTCCTCGATGAGCGCCGGCGGGATATCCACAAAGCCGGTCTTCAAGTCGTTGGAGTAGGCGACCACGCCGCCGAGGAAATAGCGCGAGCTGCCCGCGACCGAGGTGAGGCGCTCGGCGACCAATCCGCCAGTGCAGGATTCCGCCGTCGCGATGGTCACGCCGCGCATGTCGAGGTAGTAGCCGACGATCTGCTCGAGGGATTCGCCGGCGCTCGAGAACAGGTGGGGCTCGAGCGCGTCTTCAAGTTCATCGGCGAGGCGGTCGACCTTCGCCTTCGCCAACTCGAGCGTTTTGGCGTGCCCGCGAAGATGGATCTGCACCTCGCCGGCGCCGGCGAGGATGGTCGTCTGGATGTCGTGGTATTTCTTGTAGACCTTGGCGGCGATCTCGTCACACGCCGATTCGCCCATCATCGCGACCTTGAGCACGCGCGTGGCGATGCGCTCACCCGGCGAGACGGCGCGCAGCCGCACCATGACCTGCTCCTCGAAGATGGGCTTGATCTCGCGCGGCGGGCCGGGCAGAAGCACGACGACCAGCTTGCGTCCCGCCCACTCCGTCTCGAGCCACTGGCCGGGTGCGGTGCCGTTGGCGTTGGGCAAAGTGACGGCGCCGGTGAGCACGTCTGCCTGCTTGAGGTTCGATTCCGGCATCTTCAGCCGCCGTCCCGCGAACCACTTGTAGAGGTCGCCGGTAAGACCAGGATCGCGGCGCAGCTCGATGCCGAGCGCCTCTGCCACGCACTCGCGGGTGAGGTCGTCTTCGGTGGGGCCGAGGCCGCCCATGAAGAGGATGACGTCGGCGCGTCCGAAGGCGATGCGGGCGGCGTTGACGAGATGCTCGCGCGTATCGCCGACCACAGACTTGAAGTCCACCTCGATGCCGAGCGCGTTCAGCCCGTCGGTGAGGAAGAGGGAGTTCGTGTCCTGGCGGTAGGGTGTGAGCAGCTCGCTGCCGATGGCGATGATCTCGGCGTTCACTACCTCAAACCTACCACAGAGACACAGAGGACACAGAGGTGCACAGAGGGAAAGCTACTCCAGGAGTGTTCTGCCCTGGATGCCCCAGGAGAGATGGAAGACCGAGCTGGTGGTGGCGAGGATGGCGGCGCGGCCGGGAGCGAAGGCGAGGCCGACGAGTCCGTGTCCCGAGCACGCCAGCGACGCACCTTTTTGCGGCGTGATCTTCACGATGCCGCGCTTGCCGCCGAGCGACGCCGCCACGTAGAGGTTTCCTTCGGCGTCAAGGGCGATGCCTTGTGGGCGTCCCAGTCCACGATAGAAGGTTGCGACCTTGCCGTGCGGATCGATGGCGTAGACGGAATCGAAACTCGAGGTGGTGGGCCCGGTCAGGTAGAGCGTGCCATCGTTGGCGAAGGCAAGGTGATAGGCGGAGATGCTGGGCTCGATGGTGGCAAAGACGTAGATCTGGCGGTCGCGTCCGATCTTGAAGACGGTGCCGCTGCGATCGCCGACGTAGAGGTTCTCGTCTTTATCGAAGGCGATGCCGGTGGCGATGCCCATGCCCTCGGCGTAGGACGCCATGGTGCCGTTGGGCGCAACCTTATATACGGTGCCGTCGAAGCGCGAGCTCACGTACATCTGTCCGGAGCGGTCGAAGGCGATGCCGGTGGCGTTCATCAGCTCGGCAAGGAACGGCTTCACGTTGTAGCTGGTGTCGATGCGGTAGATGGAGACGGGCGTCTTCTGTCCGCGCGAGCCGGAGAAGGTGACGTAGATGTTGCCCTCGGCGTCGAGCGCTGGATTGGCGACCGGATGCAGGTTCTCCGCGACGGGCACGGCGATGCTGACCTCGGCGGCATTCGAGGAAGTCTCGTGCGTCGCGACGGTGAGCGCGCCCGAGGTCGCCTCTTCCGGGACGCGGGTGATCACGAACTCGTCAGAGCTCACGACGATGGGCGCTTCCACCTCGCCGAAGAGCACGCGCGGTTGCGCCAGCTCGGGCGGCTTGAGTCCGTGGCCGATGACGCGCAGCTCGCCGCCAGGGAGTGCCGCGGCGGGCATGACCGCCTCGATGTGCGGCTTGCCATTCACGTTCTTCTTGCCCAGCAGGTCGGAGATGCCCATGAGTGAGGACCGTGGTTATGTGACCCTGGTTATAACACGTGAAAATAGAGCAAGAGCTGCATGACGATGAACCCGTAGATGCCGGCGCCCACGTCGTCCATGACCACGCCGGAACCCCCCGGCAGTTTTTCAAGACGGCGCAGCGGAAACGGCTTCAGCGTGTCGAAGACACGAAAAAGTATAAAGCCCGCGAGGAAGGCTTTCCAACCGAGCGGCACGAGCAGCAGGGTGATCATCTGTCCGGCGACCTCGTCGATCACCACGATCTGCGGATCGTCGAGACCGCTCTCGCGGCACACGACGCTCGCCGTAGGGATGCCGGCGATGATGGCCGTGCACGCGACCAGCAACGCCACCATGGCTTGGTAGTCAGGACGGATGAAGTGCGCGGCTAGCGCCCAGAGCAGCACCGTCGCCGCCGAGCCGGCCGTCCCCGGCGCCTTGGGCGTGAAGCCCACGCCGAAGAAGGTGGCGATGAGCCAGGCATCGTAGGTGCGCGAACCGTTTCGCGAACCGTGGCGTGGCGGACGATCATCGTCGTCGTTGTCCGAATCCGCGGGCTCGAATTCGGGCTCGGGGGGAAGCGGGTCGTGCAGGTCGCCGAAGTGCGGATTGGTCTTGGGCGGGTCAGCGCTGCGCGGATCAGTCTCGGCCACTGTCTTCTCCGTCCGACGTTTTGCGGCGCATTTCCTCGGCCTGGCGCTCGGCGTCTTCGTAGGCCTCCGGGTCGGTGATAGGAGTAGACACCACGTAAGCGCCGCTCGCCCACTTGCCCAGGTCGATGGTGCGGCAGCGCTCGCTGCAGAAAGGGAACTCGGGATCGGCGCGCAGCACGATGGTGCGGCAGATGGGACAGCGGAGGGAGCGGGTTCGTTTCTTGGCCATCGGCCTGGGTCGTCTTGAGACGGGGCAAGCTCCGTCGCTACCGGTCATATTAGATGAGGCGGGCGACCAAATCGTAGTCGTGGGTCGCGGTGATCTCGCAGCGGTAAAGGGCGCCGGACTCGGGTTCGTGCTCGCCAAAGTCGTTGACGAAGACTTTGCCGTCGATCTCGGGCGCGTGCATCGGGGTGCGTCCCTCCCACAGCAGGTCGGTCTCCTCCGACGGGCCTTCGAGCAGCAGGTCGAACTGGCGGCCGACGAGCTGCTTCTTCTTGCGGCGTGAGATCTGCTTCTGGATGGTCATCAGCTTCTTGCGTCGCCGCTCGATCTCGCGGGGCGTGACCTTCTCGCCGAGGGCGTAAGCCTGCGCGCCTTCGTCATCGGAATACCCAAAGACGCCGAGCCAGTCGAACTCGGCCGCGCGCACGAAGGCGCACAGTTCTTCGAAGTCGCGCTCGGTCTCGCCGGGGAAGCCGACGATGAAGGAGGTTCGCAGTGTCAGGTTCGGGATGGTGCGGCGCATCTTCGCGATCGACTTCAGGAAGATGTCCGAGCCCGCGCCGCGCTTCATGCTCTTCAGCACGTTGGCGGAGGCGTGTTGCAGGGGCACGTCGATGTAGGAGCAGATCTTCTCGTGCCGCGCGATGGTCTCCAGCAGCTTGCCCGTGATCTTGTTGGGATAGGCGTACAAGAAGCGCACCCAGCGCAGCTCGGGGATGTGGGCGAGGCGCTCGAGCAGCAGCGCAAGGCCATCTTTCAGGTCGAAGTCTTCGCCGTAGCAGGTGGTGTCTTGCCCGATGAGGGTGAGCTCGCGCACGCCCTGCTTCACCAGGCGTTCGGCTTCGGCGACCACCGACTCGAAGCGGCGCGAGCGGAACTTGCCGCGCAGTTGCGGGATGATGCAGAAGGCGCAGGGATGGTCACAACCTTCCGCGATCTTGATGTACGCCGAGCTTTTCGGAGTAGCGAGCAGCCGAGGCGTGTTCTCGTCGTAGAGGTAGTTCGGGAGGTCGGCGATGGCGCCATCCCAGTTCGCGCGCGAGAAACGTCCCGCCGCTTCGCGGGCTGTGCCCTCAGCCCGCGAAGTGAGGATGTTGAATGGTCCGGGCGACGGCGGTGGCATTGCGATGCCCGCGGCCGCGAGGATGTGCTCCAGCTCACCGGTGCCGACCACGGCGTCCACTTCCGGGATGTTTTTCTGGATCTCGTTGCGATAGCGCTCGACCATGCAGCCGGCGACGATGAGGCGGCGCGCGCGTCCGGTGGGGTTCGCCGCGGAAGCCTTATGTCCCGCCATCTCGAGGATGGCATTCACCGATTCCTGCTTCGCCGTCTCGATGAACGAGCAGGTGTTGACGACGATGACGTCCGCATCCTGGGCGCGCGGCGTGATCTCGGCGCCGGAGTGTGCCAGCAGGCCCATCATGACCTCGCTATCCACGAGGTTCTTGGGGCAGCCGAGCGACACGAATCCGACCTTGGTCGGCTTAGCGGGCTGCTGCGGGGTGGCCGCTGCGGGGGCTGCTAGTGAGGTCTGGACGGGCATGCAATCCTTCTATTTTAGCAGGCGGCCGGAACGCCCGCTGGGGCTAGCGCGCGGAGGTCGTGATCTCGTCGAACAGGCGGGGAAGCTGCTCCGCGTCCGCGGGCGAATCGGCGAAGCGGGCGCGCTCATAGGCGCGGGTGAAAGTCTCCACGCGCTGGCGCAGGTACGGATCGTCGATGGTGAAGACGAACTCGAAAGGCGTCTGCGAGGGCGCCTTCGCGTAGCCGCGGCGAGCCACTGAGTGCGTCATGCGCTGATACCACAAGCTGGCGGCCTGTTGCGGCGCGCTGGCGGGAGCGCGGGCAAGCCGCATGGAGCGAAACGCTCGGATGATGCGACGCAGATTCAATACCAATACCAACGCCAGCACCGCCAGGGCGCCCGTGGTTCCCCAGCGCTGGGGCGCTGCCGAGGCGCTATCTTGCAGGTTCCGGGCGCGCTCGAGCATCTGGTGGTAGCGGCGCAACAGCTCGATCCGCCAGCGCTCGAAGAGCGTGCGGCTCATGCCCAGCGCGGAGTTGCTCACCATCGTCTGATGGGAGAAGTCGTAGTTGATGACCCACTCGCGCCAGAACTCGCGCGCAGCGTCGAGGTAATAGTAGAGACGGCCGATGCCCGTCGAGACCGGTTCGGGCGAAGCGGGGGTGGGATCGAATGGCACCCAGCCGGTGCCGGGAAAGTAGGCCTCCACCCAGGAATGGGCGTCGCGTGCGCGCACGATGTAGCTCCCGGTCACGCTATTGAACTCGCCACCGCGGAAGCCATTCACCACGCGTGAGGGAATCCCTTGGGTGCGCAGCATCAGCGCCAGCGATGAGGCGAAGTACTCGCAGTGTCCTGCCTTGCGGTTGAACAGGAAATGAGCGATCGGGTCTGCCGGCACGCTGCTGGGCAGCTCCAGGGTGTAGCCAAAGGTGGTCCGCAGATAGCCCTCGAGTAGCCGGGCCTTCTCGAAATCGTTGGGGCCGGGAGCAGTGACGTGCGCCGCCAGCTCGCGGACGCGCCGGTCCACGGCGGGCAGTTGCAGGTAGTAGAGCGCGACGTCAGGCGGGATCGGCCCCACGCTCTCCACCGCCGCGGGTACGGTGATATTGGATACGGCCTGGTAAGTTGCGATCGAGCGCTCGCGATCGAGGTCATAGAACGAGAAGCCACGATCGTAACCGACCAGGCGGTAGGGGCCGAACAGGCCCAGCGGCTGCCCGGCGAAGAAGAAGAGGTGGCTGCCGACCGGTTCGAACATCACGCGATAGTTGATGGCCTGCCACTGCTTCGGCAGCGGCGTCACGGCGCTGATGAGATCCTTGAACACGAAGGTGCCATCACGCGCGCGCAAGACGCGCATCTGGTCGGGCGGGTTCGTCCATTTCTTGCCGTCGAAGTTGGCGAGCGCTATGGCACGCCAGTGCAGGTCAGAATGCAGGCCGCTGTTATCGCCTTCGACGCGGATGTGCATCACCACTTCGTTGGACTGCTGGATCTCGCCGATCTGTCCCAGGTTCACTTCGTCAGTGAAGCCTGAGGTCAGCACACTGCGCGGAGCGAAGGTGGAGAGGTAGTTAGCCGAGATGCGCGGCAGCACGAAGAAGATCACCGCGGCGGCAACCAGGATCGCCCCCATCAGGAGCGCAGCGGTGACCACCAGCGCGCGGCCGAAACGCCGCGCTTGGGCATGCTCGCGCGCAGCGTCAGGGGTGCGCCTGGCGGTGCGCCGCATCTCCAGCGCCATGAACGTGGCCACCGCCACCAGAAGGAACACGGCAAAAGCGATGAGAAAGACGCTGTCCACCGTGAGCACAGCCGCGGCCAGCACCTCGAGGAAGGAGAGCACGGCGAGATAGAGCAGGTCGCGATCGCGCTGCACGGAGAAGATCTTCACCACCATGCTGAACAGCACGAGGTGGACGCTGGCGCCTACGAAGGTGCGTGAGAGGAAGAAGAAGTCGGCAAGATAAAACAACACATATCCGAGCGTGAGGTAGGTGGTCCACTGGTCGCCCAGCACGAGCGTCTCGCGTTTGACCAGCAGGTATCCGCGAAAGACGAGCGCGGCACCAACGAAAAGCAGCGAGAGCAGGTCGAGCTTGCCGGTGGAGGCGAGCGTGACAAAGCCGGTGAGCACCAGGAGGAAGAGCCAGATCTCGAAGTAGCGCTCGACGGCGCTACGGGTATCGCGCGGGATGGCGATGGTGGCCACGGCTGAGATCCTAGTACCCAAATCCTGACACCTCGAGATTCTAGAACCTCACATCCCCGGTCATCCGGAAAAATCTCGGGCCCGAGGCCGGGCGGAGGGCGGATGTTAGAATCGAAAGCGTCAGGTATCGGGTCCCGCGCGACGCGTTCCCGCCAACCCCGCCAGGTCCGGAAGGAAGCAACGGTAACGGGCTCTTGCGTGTGCAGCGGGTTCCCCGGTGCCTGACGGTTATTCGAGGGTCGCCGTAACGCTCTCGCTTCTCCCGCTAGGCGGGATCAGCTCGGCTACGTCGCCCCTCGCGCTCCGCTCGCGCTGTACGGCGCTCGCTCTGCGCTCACCCACATTTTGATGACGAAACCTCCCAACCTAGCGAAGACTACCGGCAGGGCAAAGATCAGCGCCCTCGGGACCTACGTGCCCCCACGCCTGCTCACCAATAAAGATCTGGAGAAGCTGGTCGAGACCTCCGACGAGTGGATCATGGCTCGCACCGGCATCCGCGAGCGGCACATCGTGGACCAGGGCGTGGCGACCTCTGACCTGGCCACCGAAGCGGCTAAGAAAACGCTGGCGCAGCGCGGCGTGAAGCCAACCGAGATCGACGCCATCATCGTCGGGACGGTGACGCCCGACATGTTGTTTCCCTCGACGGCCTGCCTGGTGCAGAACAAATTGGGGGCGCAGGGCGCGTGGGGGTTCGATCTTTCGGCGGCCTGCTCGGCGTTCCCGTACGCATTGCAATGCGGCGCGCAATTCATCATGACGGGCGCGCACAAGAAAGTTCTGGTGATCGGCGCGGACGTGATGAGTTCGATCATCGACTACACCGACCGCGCGACTTGCGTGATCTTCGGTGACGGCGCCGGCGCGGTGCTGCTGGAACCTGCGGCAGAGGGCGAAGAGGGCATCATCGACTTCATCCATGAAGTGGATGGCGCGGGCGGATGCTCGCTCAATATGCCCGCGGGCGGCAGTCTGCATCCCGCGACGCACGAGACCGTCGACAAGAAGATGCACTTCGTCCATCAGGATGGCCAAGCGGTGTTCAAGTACGCGGTGCGCAAGATGGCCGACGTCTCCGAGCGCATCCTCACGCGCAACGGTTTTACCGGCAAGGATGTTGCGTGCTTCATCCCGCACCAGGCAAACCTGCGCATCATCAGTAACACGGCGGAGCGCCTGGGCATGCCGATGGAGCGCGTGATCGTGAACATCGACCGCTTTGGCAACACCACCGCCGGAACGATCCCGCTGGCCATGCAGACCGCTGTCGAGGAAGGGAAGCTGAAGCCGGGCGACCTCGTGCTGCTCGCCTCCGTTGGCGCCGGATTCACGGTCGGCGCGACGCTGCTGCGCTGGGCGTATTGAGGATCCCAAAAACCTAAAGGGCGGGGCCGAGGCTCCGCCCCTTTCCAATGGGTGCGACTAGCGCTCATCGTGGCGCCGAGAACTTCACCGTGACCAGCACCGTGGCTTCGACCGGCTGACCATTCAAGGTTGCGGGCTTATAGCGCCACTGCTTGACGGCGGAAGATGCGGCCTCGCGCAGGAGCGCGTGTCCGCTGAGCGCGCGCACCGATTTCACCGCCCCGTCGGTGCCGATCGTGGCTTCGAGTTGCACGGCGCCTTCCGCACGCATCGCCCTGGCCATCTCGGGATACTTCGGCGCGACCTGCGAGATCGCTGTCGCGCCGGTGGATTGCGAGATCTTGGGCGACGGCGTTGCCAGGGTCGGAGTGGAACTGGAGGTGGGCACCGCGATCTGCGGGGCCGGCGCGGCCATCGGCGCGGGAGGAGCATCCTGCCGCGGAGAGGCAGAAGGCGTTACTGCCGGTCGTTCCACCGCTTGCGGCGAAGGCTGAGGCGGCGCCGGCTGCGGTTGCTGGGCGGGTGCGGGTTTCTGCTGCGCCGGAGCGGATTGCGTTTGCGCGGCAGCGCCCTTTCCCGCGCCAGATTGCGGCGTGGGGTTGGTTGATTGTGTCGACGTGGATTGTGTCGACGTGGATTGTGTCGCGGGCGCCGCCGAGGTGGTGGTCGTAGTCGAGGCCGGCGTGGAGGTCGAATTCGTGGTTTCGCCGCTCGCCGGAGCCGACGATTGTGCGGGCTGCGCCGCCGGCGCCGATGGCTTGCCGGAGAGCTGGGTGTAAGCGACGTACCCGCCGATAACGACGACCACGGCTGCGGCGACGCCGATCCAGATCCCCATACCTCCGCCGCCCGGTTTCTTATCCTGTCCCACGTCGTCGAAGGTGCCGAAATTCGCGGTGGACGCGGGCGAGGGACGCGGCGCTTCCACGCGCGGAGCCGCGGGCGTTTCTGCCTTGCGCGGCGGTGGCGGTGGGGCAGGCTTCCACTCCGGCGCCGGCGGTGCGGGGACGGAAGCGCGACGCGCCGGCATGACGGGTGCGGCGACGGGCGGGATGGACTCTTCGGCGATGGGGGCGCGCGTTTCCACTCGGGGAGCTGGCG
>JALYLW010000061.1 GCA_030774055.1 Acidobacteriota bacterium | reverse complement strand
GCGGTAGGCTGCGCGCTGATCTCGCGAGTGAACTGCGGCACCGGCCGCGCCTTCATCAGCGTGGCGCGCACCGCGTCGCGGACAAAATCGTGTACCACCGACTGCTGCCGGAAGCGCACCTCCGTCTTCGCCGGATGCACGTTGCAATCCACCTCCGCCGGCGGCAGCGCGAGGAACAGCAGCACCACGGGATAGACCGAGGACGGCAGCATGTTGCGATACGCATCCGTCAGCGCGTGCTGCACCAGGCGGTCGCGGATGAGGCGTCCGTTGACGAAGAAGAAGATGGAATTGCGGTTCAGCTTCTGGATCTCCGGCTTGGAGATGAACCCGGTCAGCTTCAATTCGCCCGGCTCGGGCGCGTGCCACTCTTCGCCGCGCGCGGCCATGCGCTCGAGCACCCAGGGCGGCGGCAGCGGCAGCCCGGTGCGGTCGAGTGCTTGCGCGGCGGTCAGTGGGATCATCTGGTCGAGGGTATCTTTGCCGAAGACCTGGTAGAGCCGCTCGGCATGGTTCGCCACCGGCGCCGCGACCAGCATGGCTTCGGTCGCCGAGTGCAGCTCAAAATGTTTGTCGGGATGCGCCAGCGCGTAGTGCGTGACGAGTTGCGCGATATGGGAGAGCTCGGTCGATTCGGCGCGCAGGAATTTCTTGCGCGCGGGAAGGTTGAAGAACAGGTCGCGGACCTCGATGGCGGTGCCGGCGGGAAGTCCGGCCTCTTCCACCTTGTGCAGCTTGCCGCCGGCGATCTCGATGAGTGTGCCGGCTGTCTCATCCGCCGCGCGCGTTTCCAGCTTCAGCCGCGAGACCGATGCGATCGAAGGCAGCGCCTCGCCGCGGAAGCCGAGGGTGGAGATATTCAACAGGTCGTCGGCGTCATGGACTTTCGAGGTGGCGTGGCGCTCGAAGGCGAGCATGGCATCGTCGCGCACCATGCCGGAACCGTCGTCGGTCACGCGGATGAGTTTCTTGCCGCCGGCCTCCACGTCCACCCGGATGCGACGCGCGCCCGCGTCGAGCGCGTTCTCCAGCAGCTCCTTCACCACCGACGCGGGACGCTCCACCACCTCGCCCGCGGCGATCTTGTTGGCTACGTGCTCCGGCAGTACGTGGATGCGGCCCATGGGGATCAGTCGATGATCACGAGTGTCTAGTGGCTAGAGTCTAGCCGGAGATGAACGCGGAGGGACGCGGATTAATTTCCACAATCGAGCTGGGTCCCATAGTAGGACGCACCAAAGTAGGATGGCCCAAAGCGGGTCAGATCAAAGTAGGACGCCCAAAGTAGGCCAGACCAAAAGCAGGACGCTCGATGCAGGAGGATGCCGCGCAAGATATCACCGTTGCGCGGCGAAGCTCCACAGGATTTTGTTTGTCCGCTGGCGCACGTTAGGATTTAGGTCGGCTAGGAGGACAAGGCGATGATCACCGGCATCCACGCCCTCATCTACACCAAGCAGGCCGAGCAGGTCCGCGAGTTCTTCAAGAAGACGCTGAAGTTTCCCACCGTCGACGCCGGCCACGGATGGCTCCTGTTCGCGCTGCCGCCCGCCGAGATGGGCATCCATCCCACCGACAAAGACGGCTCCTATGACCTCTACCTGATGTGCGACAACATCGAGAAGACGGTGATGGAGCTGGCGAAACACGGCGCGCGCTTCCCGCGCGGCATCACCACCGCGGGCTGGGGAAAAGTGACCGCCATCGAGCTGCCCGGCGGTTTGGAGATGGGGCTCTACGAAGCGCGACACCCGACCGCGATCGGCCTGGCGGCGGCAGCGAAGCCGAAGGTAGCGAAAAAGGCGAAGAAGGCGGCGAAGAAAGTGGCGCCAAAAAAGAAGGCGAAGCGGCGCTAGGCGCGCGTGTTCACATTTTGTTCGGATTCTGGAACAGAGGTTTCTACCCGCGCTAGTCCGCGGTAGGCTTTTTCACCGCGATCCCCAACTCTTTCAACTGCTGCTCGTGCACCGGCGTGGGCGCGTCCACCATCATGTCGACCGCCTTGGCCGTCTTCGGAAACGGGATGACCTCGCGCAGACTCTCGCCGCCGGCGAGCAGCATGACGATGCGATCGAGACCGAGCGCGATCCCGCCGTGCGGTGGCGTGCCGTACTCGAGCGCTTCGAGGAAGAACCCGAAGCGCTGCTTGGCTTCCTCCTCGGACATGCCTAACGACCGGAAGATCTGCCGCTGGACGTCCGGCCGGTGGATACGCACCGAGCCCGAACCCAGTTCCATGCCGTTGAGCACGATGTCGTAGGCCTGCGCGCGGACGGCGTCGAGGTCGCGATCCTCCAGCACTTTCTGCATGTCCTGCTCGTGCGGCGAGGTGAAGGGATGATGCGTCGCGTTCCAGCGCTTGGCTTCTTCGTCCCATTCGAACATCGGGAAATCGGTGACCCAGAGGAAGCGATAACTGCCGGCGTCTTTCAGGTCGCCGGAGAAAGCCCCGTGCTTCGCGGTGTATTTGCGCGCCAGCTCCATGCGCAGGTTCCCGGCAGCCGCGTAGACGGCCATGCTCGCGACGCGCGCTTGCGCGGCAGACTTTTCGTCGCCCGCGGCGCCACCGACGAGGACGATGAAGTCGTCGGGAGCGGCTTGCGCCAGCTC
Organism: Acidobacteriota bacterium; assembly: GCA_030774055.1. Lineage (NCBI taxonomy): Bacteria > Pseudomonadati > Acidobacteriota > Acidobacteriota bacterium. The sequence goes on along the minus strand of JALYLW010000061.1, from coordinate 7,435 downwards.
GCGGATCTTCGTTATGGCGTCGGGCCAGGATTTTTCGAGACGCTTCAGGTCGTCGATCAGCTTGGGCCCGGGCTTCTTGGTGAACAGGGCTTTGTTGTCGTCGCGTTCTTTTCTCGAGAGCTCGCCGACCTTGGGGATGCGCACCGCGACGAACGGCATGGCGGGATCGAGTTGCAGGGTGGCGAGTGCATCAGGTGGGAAAGCCGACTTCGCTTCCACCAACGCGGGCAGCCGCAGGTCGGGTTTGTCGGAGCCGTACTGCTCCATCGCCTGGTCGTAGGTCATGCGCGGGAATTTTGCCGGCAAGGTCACGCCGGCGGCCTTCCATGCCGCGCCCACGAATCCCTCGACCACCTCGAAGACCTGCTCCTGCTGCGGATACGTCATCTCGAGATCGATCTGCGTGAACTCGAGCTGGCGGTCGGCGCGCAGGTCCTCATCGCGGAAGCAGCGCACGATCTGGAAATACTTCTCGCAGCCGCTGATCATCAGGATCTGCTTGAACAGCTGCGGCGATTGCGGCAGCGCGTAGAACGAGCCGTGATGCACGCGGCTGGGGACGAGGAAATCACGCGCGCCCTCGGGCGTGGAGCGAGTGAGGAACGGCGTCTCGATCTCGAAGAAGCCCGCCGCCGAAAGATGATTGCGGATAGCGAGCGCGACCTGGTGGCGCAGCTCGATGTTCGCCTGCATCTCGGGACGGCGCAGGTCGAGGTAGCGATACTTCAGCCGGACCTCTTCGTTGGGCAACGTGGCGTCGGCGGGCGAGAACGGCGGCGTCTTCGCTTCGTTCAGTAGCCGCAGCTCGGCGACGACGACCTCGATCTCGCCGGTCGGCAGCTTTGGATTCACCGTCGCACCCTCGCGACGCTTCACCGTGCCGGTCACGGCGATCACGTACTCGTTGCGCAGATGCGAAGCTTTCTCGAGCACGTCCTTCTTATCGGTGTCGAAGACGATCTGCGTGAGCCCGGTGCGGTCGCGCAGGTCGATGAAGATGAGGTTTCCGAGGTCGCGCCGGCGATTCACCCAACCCATGAGCGTGACGGTCGCGCCCGCGTCAGAGGCGCGTAGGGCGCCGCAGGTGTGCGTCCGTCGAAGATCGCCAAGGTAGTCGAGCTGCAAGCAGAGCCTCTTTGGGGATTCGCCGTGGTGGCGGAACTAGAGATTATACGGATGGGAGCAAAAACCCACCACGGAGGCACGGAGACACGGAGTTTCTTTTTCTCTGTTCTTGACCAGGCATCGTCGAGGCAATAGGGGTGGTTCGACTCGGCCGCGCGGATAGTCCGCGCGCGCCTCGCTCACCATGACAAGCACGAGCTAGCTGCGGATCTTCGCCGCCAGCTCGGCGCGGGGCACGTTCTGCTGTTCGCCGGTCTCGAGCCGCTTCACCGCAAACGCGCCCGATCTGGCTTCGCTCTCGCCCACGATGATCACGTAGCGCGCGCCCAGCTTGACCGCCGTCTCGATGGATTTCTTCAGCTTGAAGTTCTCGTCGCCCATCTCGATGACGGCGTCGTGGTGGCGCAGCTCGCGCGCCAGCTTCGCCGCTTCCTTATTCATGCCGGGGCCGAGCGGGGCGATGTATGCGTCGAGTTTGGGCTGGATGCTGGCGGCGTCTGTGGATTCCGCGAGCGACATCACCAGGCGATCTTCGCCGATGGCGAAGCCGATTCCGGGGGCGTTCGGTCCGCCCAGCGATTCGCTCAGGCCGTCGTAGCGTCCGCCGCCGAGGATGGCGTTCTGCGCGCCGAGCGCGCCGTGAGTGAACTCGAAGGCGGTGCGGGTGTAGTAGTCGAGCCCGCGGACGAGCCGCGGATTCAGCGTGTAGGGCACGCCAACGGCGTCCAACAACGCCCGAACTTCGGCAAAATGACCGCGGCAAGGTTCGTCGAGGTAGTCGGCGATCTTGGGCAGCATCTCGATGATGGGCTGGTCCGCGGGGACCTTGCAGTCGAAGACGCGCAGCGGGTTGGTCACGGCGCGCCGCTTGCAGTCCACACACATTTTTTCGACCACACCGCTCAGCGCCTTCTTCAGCGCTTCGTTGAAGCGTTGCCGGTCGTTGGCGCAGCCGACAGAATTCAGCTCGAGCGTCCAGCCGGAGATGCCGAGGCGGTCGAGAAACGTGGCCAGCAGCTCGAGCAGCTCGGCATCCACCGCGGGCGATTCCGAACCGTTCGCGGGCGGCCCAATGACCTCGGCGCCGATCTGGGAGAACTGGCGGTAGCGTCCCTTTTGCGGACGCTCTCTTCGAAACTGCGGCCCGATGTAGAAGAGCTTCTGCAATCCCGGCCGCTCCCATAGTTTGTGCTCGATGTAGGCGCGGACCACGCCGGCGGTGTTCTCGGGACGCAGCGCGAGCATCTGTCCTTTCTCCGACTCGGCGCGCGCGCGGTCTTCCCACGCGAACATCTCTTTGCCCACGATGTCCGTCTCTTCGCCGACCGAGCGCTGGAAAAGGCCGAGGTCTTCGATGATGGGCGTGCGAATCTCGTGGAAGTTGTAGGCGCGGAAGACGTCGCGCGCGGCGGCCTCGACAAAATTCCACAGCGCGGACTCCGGCGGCAGGATGTCGCGCGTCCCGCGGACGGCTTTGATGGACTGCGCCTTCGGCTTCGCTTTTGGCTGTTCCGCCACTACTTCCCCGCTTCCTTCGCGTACTGCTCCTTCAGGTACTGCTCCTTATATTCCAGGTAATTGTTAGCGTAGCGCATGATGGTTTCCTGTGTCGCCGCGTCGTCAATCTGCTTGCGGAATTTCCCCGGAACGCCCATCCACAGCGAGTACGGCTCCACCACGGTGTTCTCAGGAATGACGGTGCCGGCGGCGATGATCGAGCCTTCCCCGATCTTCGCATTATTAAGGATCACGCTACCCATACCGATGAGGCAGCGGTCGCCGATGGTGCAGCCGTGCAGCGTGACCGAGTGTCCGACGGTGACGTATTCGCCCAGGATCACGCCGTACTTGTGGCGCATGCCGTGGAGCACGGAGCAGTCTTGCACGTTGGAGTGCGCGCCGATGCGGATGGCGAAAACGTCGCCGCGGACGACGGCGTTCATCCAGACCGAGGCATGCTCGCCGAGGATGACGTCGCCGATGACCTGGGCGGAGTCGTCCACGTAGCAGCTTGCGGGGACTTTCGGGTTCATTCCCTGGTAGGAACGGATCATTTTCTAGTAAACCTGCTTCGCCAACGCGCGCCGGAAACTGCTGCTACCAAACCATGAAAACTAACACGCGTTGCCGGGAAGGACAAAGCCGGCGAGACCGGCCAAAAGTCGCCTAAGTGTGCAATATGAGACACACACGGAAAACCGCGCGGCGTAGTATCGCGCCACGATGCGCCGACTTCTAGCGTCGCTTCTATTCGCGCTCGCGCTTGTCCTGACGGCCGCGGCGCAAGATTCCTCCACCGCCGCCATCCGCGGCACCGTAGCAGACGCGACCGGCGCCCGCATCGCCGGCGCCACGGTCACCGCGCAACTGGTGGCGACCGGTTTCTCGCGCTCGGTGAAGGCGGACTCTAGCGGCGCCTTCGCCCTCAGCTTCCTGCCGCCAGGCGATTATTCAGTGCGCGCCGAGGCGCCGCAGATGTCGCCCGAGCTGCGCAGCGGAGTGCATGCCGAGATCGGCGCGACGGTGGTATTGGGTTTCATCTTGCGCGTGGGCGGGGCGAACGAGACGGTGACTGTCTCGGGCGAGACTTCCGCAGTGGATACGCAGCCCAGCGGCCTGAGCACCGTGATCGGCCAGCGTGAGATCGCGGAAGCCCCATTGAACGGACGCCGCTGGCAAGACCTCGCGCTCCACGCTCCCGGCGTGACGGAAGACCCGCGCGGCCTGACCTCTTCCTCGAGCGGCGACCTCTCTTTCGGCGGCGTGCGCGGCTACCACTCCACCTTCCTGGTCGATGGCGTGGACAACAACAACGCCTTCTTCGGGCAGGCCCGCGGACGGTATCGCGCGCCCTACCAGTTCTCCTCCGAGGTGGTGCAGGAGTTCCGCGTGTCGTCGAATACGTATGGAGTGGAGTTCGGGCGCTCGAGCGGTGCGGTGATCAACGTAGTCACCAAGTCGGGGACGAACCAGCTGCACGGCAGCCTGATCTACTACATGCGCTCCAACCAGTTCGCGGCGCGCAATCCCTTTGTTAGCGAGAAGCCGCCCGACCATCAGCACCAGTTCGCATTCACGCTCGGCGGCCGGCTGGCGAAGAACCGCGCCTATTTCTTCCTCGGCGCCGACCAGCACATCTTCCGCTCGCCCGTCTCGGTGCGCTTCAACGATGGCTCGCGCGTGCTCGTCCCTGGCCCCCGGGACTACGAAAAGACCGATCAGGAACTGGTGATGGCCACCGCTTCGGAACTCTCTTCCAATCTTGCCGGTGACTTCCGCGCGGCGCTGATGGGCAACGCCGCCTTCGCCAAATTCGATTACACGCTCTCGCCGCGGCAATCGCTGAGCGGACGCATCAACCTCTCGCGTTACTACGGCGCCAACAACGTGTTCCTCGATCCCACCAGCCCGCTCACCAACAACGGCATCTCGCAGAACGGTGAAGAGAATGTCGCGACCGAGAGCGCTTCGCTGGCGCTCACCAGCGCGCTGAGCGGGCGCTTCGTCAGCCATCTGCGGGTGCAGTTCTCGCGCGACCTGCAGAGCTCCTCCGCCAACACCGACGACGTGCTTACCCGCATCGCCGACGTCATCGAAGGCTTCGGACGTTCGAACATCCTGCCGCGCCGCACGCGCGAGCACAAGCTGCAGTTCGCCGAGACCATCTCCCTCGATGGCCCCCGCCACACCTGGAAGTTCGGCGGCGACATGCTCTTCACCCGCATCGAGAATTATTTCCCGTTGCTCACCGGTGGCGAGTACATCTTCGACGATATCCGGGTAAACCCGTTCACCTTCGTCCCTTCGGTCTTCGGCCTGCGGCTCACGCCGCTGCGGGCGTTCGCGCATGAGGTTCCGCGCTACTACATCCAGGATTTCGGCACCCAGGTCTCGCACCCGGATACCAACGAGTTCTCGCTCTTCGTGCAAGACACCATCCGCGTGAACGCGCACCTGGCGCTCACCCTCGGCGTGCGCTGGGACTTGCAGACCTACGGCGGAAAGGCGCTCGAGCCCAACCCGCTCTGGCCGGGTTCGGGCGAGATCCCGGTAAAGCGCAACAACTTCGCGCCGCGCGTAGCCTTCGCTTACTCCATCGGAGAAAAGGATCCGCTGGTGATCCGCGGCGGTTACGGCATCTTCTATACCCGCATCCCGCAGATCTACACCTCGGCGGTCGAGACCGACAACGGACTCAAGCAGACGCACCTCTTCCTCGACAACGCCGTCTTCGCCGACCATCTGCTGTTCCCGGCGTATCCCGGACCGCTCGCCGCCTGCGCGCAGCACTCCGCGCAATGCGATGCGCCCGCGAGTGTGGCGGGCAAGCTGGAGAGCGATATCTCAACCTTCGCCCGCAACTTCCAGACCCCGTATGTGCAGCAGGCCTCGCTCACGGTAGAGCGCGACGTCTTCGACCAGTTCGCCCTCGGCGTCTCTTATCTCTACGTGCATGGCACCCACCTGATCCGCACCCGCGACGTGAACTTGCCCACGCCGCAACAGTTGAGCTATCCCGTGTTCGACGAGAACGGCGATTTCACCGGCGACTACTTCAACGTGGATTCCTTCGCCACCTGGCAGCAGACGCAGTCGCTGAGCTGTCCCTTCCCACCTTGCATCAACGACGTGCAGCGGCCCATCCCGCAGATCGGTTCGATCGACCAGTTCGAGAGTGCGGTCTCGAGCGTCTACCACGGGCTGACCGTCTCCGCCCGGCGCCGGATGAAGAACGGCATCTTCTTCCGCGTGGCTTACACCTGGGCCAAAGCGATGGACGATGGCCAGGACTCGCCCATCGTATCGCCCTCGTCGGTGCAGAACGCCGCCCAGCCGAATACGGAGCGCAGCGTGAGTTCCACCGACCAGCGCCACCGCTTTGCCGTCTCCTGGGTATGGACGCCGCAACCCTTCCACCGCGAGCAGGCCGCGCTCAAAAAGATGTTCAATGACTGGACCATCGCCGGCACCGTGACCGTCGGCAGCGGACGCCCGGTCAATGCGCGCATCGTCGGCGACGCCAACCGTGATACCAACAGCTCGAACGACCGCCTGCCCGGCGCCGGACGCAACAGCTTCTATGGTCCCGATTACGCCTCCACCGATCTGCGCATCACGCGCCGCGTCTTCGTCCGCGACCGCATCACGGTGGACTTCCTGGCGGAATCCTTCAACGTGCTCAACCACCCCAACAAGCGGGTGGACATCTCCTCCGACGCCTTCCAGAACGCCGCCGGCAAGTTCGTGCAGGGCAGGACCGTTGTCCCCGGCGCGACCCCGTATCCGGCGCGCTATGAGACCACGCGCGGGTTCCTCGAACCGACCAACGCCTACAGCCCCCGGCAGGTGCAATTCGGCCTGAAATTCAAGTTTTGATGGCGGCCAGCCCCGCCCTGCGCCCGCGGCATATTAGACTTGACTTAGGCAGTAAACATTGCAATAACTTACGAGTCCAACGGGGCCGGAGAGGGGTGTTTTTCAGTTGGCCGAAGTCAGAGTTCAAGAGGGCGAGCCCCTCGAGAACGCGCTGCGCCGGTTCAAACGCAAGGTGCAGCAAGAGGACATCATCAAGGAAGTGAAGCGTCACAGCTTCTACCTTAAGCCGGGCGAAAAGCGGCGCGTGAAAGAAGCGCTGGCGCGCAAACGCAATCGCAAGAAGGCGCGCAAGGAACAGGACTAACAACCTCGGGCCGCTGCTGCAAGGCGGCGGCCCGTTCTTTTTCATACCGCAGTCGTAAGCAGCAGGCAGTCAGCATCGAAACGCGCCAGAGAGCGCGTAGGCCGAACCCGAAGGTGGAGCGGTACCTCCAGCAGACGCCGCAGAGCGTCCGGGGGAGTGATCAGGGGGAGGTAGGGTTCGCGATGGAATTCCAGGACAAAAGTCTGAAATGCGTGGACTGCGGTGCGGATTTCGTTTTTACGGCCGGCGAACAGCTGTTCTTCCACGACAAACAATTCAAGAATGAGCCCAAACGCTGTAAGGCCTGCAAGGGGAAACGCGCGCAAGCACTGGGCATCGGCTCGGGCAACGGCTACCAGAAGGTAGAGACGAAGACGATGTGTTCGCACTGCGGCAAGGAGACCACTGTCCCCTTCAAACCGACGCAGGGACGTCCAGTGTACTGCCGCGAGTGTTTCCAGGGACGTCGTGGCGCCGCGGCCAGCGCAGCCGGCGCAGCTTCGTAGAAGCCGCGTCGGGGAGCGAGAGAGCGGCAACAACCCGTAGAGGTGTGTGCATGAGCGCGCGGCCAGAGCCGCGTGCTTTTTGTTTTGTGGCCCGCTTCATGGCAGAGTGTCGTGAGCGCCCAAA
>JALYLW010000060.1 GCA_030774055.1 Acidobacteriota bacterium | reverse complement strand
GTGCTCGCGCGGTTCGGCGCTCACTTCCGAAAAAACTCGCGCGCGTCCCGGCGCAAGAGACAGCTGACAGCGCCGCCGAGGCAAACCAACTCCGCTGCACCGGCGCCCGCCTCCGCCGGATGCGACGTGACGAAGCCGCGCGCCAAGCTCCCCGGGATCGTCGCCAGCGCCAGCACGGCGAGGCCGAAGCCGCACAGCACCGTTCCCCCCGTCACGCTCAGAAACCACGCCCAGCGATAGCCGCGCGTGAGGCACGATGCGAGCGCGAGCATGGCAAAGCTCGCCGCGATCTGCTTCGGCACCGTCCCCGCCGGATGCATCGCCGCCCATGCGCCCGCGGCGGCGGACCAGCGCGGTCCCCACGCGATCCACGCCGACTCCACCAGGCGCAGTAGCGCGAAGCAGCCGAAGAGCAGCGCGCCGATGCGGACCGAGCGTGGAAGAGTCATCGTCATGCAGCAGAAACGAAAAGACCGCCCGGCAGAGGGCGGCCTTTTCTAAGGGAGAATAGTTCCAACGGAGTCTTCACACCGCTAAAACTTTCTGGCGAAATCTTATGGTCGAGGCGAGAGGGGTGTCAAGCGTTTTTTCCGAAATAACTACTAATGTTTTCAATGAGTTACAAATCATGCGTCTCGCGGCACACTTTGACAATTTTTGTCACTTTTCCACCGCCCACGGCTCAAGCAGCAGAGAAACCAGCTACTTAGCTGGTCCCGGCGGAAGCGCTTGCGACACCGCGTCCGGCTCGCGCGAGCGCAGGTCAAGCCGGATCATGTCCCGAGAATGCTCCCGTTCTGGCCAATAGCGGCGTGCCCAGAAGCGAAAGACCGCATAGACGATGCCCAAGCCGAACATGCTGAGCACCAGGTAGCCGGCGAGCCGCATCGCCGCCCACACCAGGTTCGCGGGACTGTCACGCAGCGTGAACTTGGTGCGCTCGTTCCACGTGACCTCGGCCTCGTAATTGATGGACGCCAGCAGCGACTTCGCTTCGCCATCCGGGATGGCGCCGGTCACGATGACGACGATCGGTCCCGTACGCTTGGCGGCATAGTTATTGCGCTCGTTGCGTTTGTCCGGATCGCTGTTCAGCGCGCCCTCGATCGAGCGCAGCCGCTGCGCCGCGATCTGCGGCGTGGGATACTCGATGAGCGTGAGCGTGGCCTCGCCGGTCGAAGTGGTGTACTTGGCCAGCGCGATCTCGGGCGCTTTCGAGAACTCGACCACGTCCGCCGTCACCGGCGCGCGGATGGCGCTCAGTCCCGCCGGACCGAGCACGTACCTCACCGAATTCTTCACGTACGACTGCTTGGGAAAATAGCTGGGCAGCGGCGGCGGGATCTGCGCCGCAGCCTCCGCTTTCGGCAGCGCCTCGGCCAGCTCGCGCAGTTCGGCGGCAGACATCGCATTGATGCGGTCGAACTGGGCGTCCACCAGAACATTGCCTTTGTAAAAGAGGACGTGCTCGCCGTTCGCGGACCCCTGGTCGCCGATCTGCTGCGTGATCATGTCGGCGTCCTTGTAGAAGGTGAAGGCGCCGTAGGCGCCGCTCTTGTCGCGGAAGCGCGCGGCTTTGAGTTTGAGCGTGCGTCCGGCCTTGGTGTAGGTGGCGGCCTCGAAGCCGGTGAAGCGGTATTCCTTGAGCACGTCGGCGTTGGCGGCATCCGCCTGCGCGGGATCGATGCTGACCTTGGGCGCCGTCTTCTGCCACTCGGAGAAGGCCTGCGGCAACAGCGGCGCAGGCGTTGACTGGGGCTCGGCAGCGAAGCCGGCCGCGGCGATGAATAGAAAGACTATGGCGAGAAGGCGCTTCATGGGCTACTTCCATTAGACAACAGAAGCGAGGGTTTAGTCGCAGGTGGGGGACTCACTCTCCTCGAAAACCTCTCCGGACTCCTAGCACGCCAAGTCCCAGAGGCAACATCCATCCGAACAGCAGGACGGCCCAAAGGCATATGAAGATGGGGTTGCCGACGCGAGCTGGAAGAGTATCGAGAAGCCTAGCAATCACCCCTAAAGGAGTCTCTCGAAGGATCACGTTCGAGAAAACCACCCAGAGGGAGATTGCTAGCCAAAGTAATGCGAGGATCAACGAGGCAAATCGGATCGCTTTCAATCTCTTTCCCTACTGTCCGTCGGCCTTGTCTTTTATAGGCAGTTTGGCGCCGGGAAGCTTGCTGGCGACCTTCACGCCGGAGAGTCCGCTCACGTACTTGGCGACGCCGCGATAAAGCGATTCGGCTATCTTCTGGCGGTATTCGGGCGTCTGCAGCTTCTTCTCATCCTGCGGGTTGGAGACGAACGATATCTCCGCCAGGATCGATGGCATGTTCGCCCCGATCAGCACGATGAACGGCGCCTTCTTCACTCCGCGGTCGCGCAGCCCTTTGTTCTTGGCGGAGAGCCCACTGTAGAGAAAGTGCTGCACGTCGCCGGCGAACTCCTTGGACTCATCTATCTTGTCCTTGAGCGCGATCTTCTTCACCAGGTCCTGCAGCTCGTGGATGGATTTCTCCGAGACCGCATTCTCGCGCGCGGCGACCTCGAGCGCGTCGGCCGACGAAGTGAAGTTCAGGTAGTAGGTCTCGATGCCGCGAGCGCTCTCGTCGTCGCTCGAGTTGGCGTGGATGGAGATGAACAGGTCCGCCTCCTCCTTGTTAGCGATGGCGGTGCGCGTCTCGAGCGGGACGAAAGTATCGTCGTCGCGCGTGTAGATGACCTCCGCCCCCATGCGCTGGTCGATCAGCTTGCCCAGGCGCAGCGCCACGTCGAGGACGAGGTCTTTCTCCTGCAATCCGTTCGGCCCGATGGTGCCGGTATCGTGCCCGCCGTGGCCGGCGTCCACCACGATGCGCCCGATCTTCAGGCCCAGGGCGCGGATGAGCGAGCGCTCACCATTCGCGGCCGGCTTTGCCTTCGAGCCATTGGCTTCTACCTGGGGCGCAAGCTCGAGCTTGGCGAGCTTGTCTTTCGAGTCTCGACCCTTCGAGTCTCGGCCCTTGGAATCCTTAGCATTGTCTTTGGTCGCGCGCGGCGCCACCTTCTCGAACGTGGGCCCGGAGGTTGGCTTCGTCGTTGCCTTCAGCTCCACCGCCGGGCGGGACAGGCTGGCCACTTCCGGCCGCTCGTCGGTGGGCTTTTTGTCTTCCGCGTGCGGCGCGACGACCGAAGGCGGCGCCGGCTTCGCGACTGCAGCCGACCGCGACTCGCCTGCTTTTGCTTCGGACGCCTTCGACTCCAGCGCCTTCGCGCCAGACGGCTTCGACTCCGGCGGCTTCGACTCATTCACGACGGGCAACTTGGCGAACGACTGCGCCGGCTTCTTGCCGTGGATGTCGATGATCAGGCGATACGGATTGGGCAGCAGGAAGGCGGAGTAATCCGAGACGTCGTCCACGTCCAGCACCAGGCGCGTCTCGCCGATCTGGTATTGCGCGATGCGGATCTTGCGCAGGAAACCGTCTTCCACATCGAACGTCTTGCCCACCAGCTCCGACGCCAGCTTGGTGCTGTGCAGGTCGAAGAAGATGCGGTCGGGATTGGGGATGCGTCCCGCCTCGTACTTCACTTCGTCCTCAAGATCGATGGCCACGCGCGTGTAATCGGGTGTGGACCAGTGCCGGATGCCGGTCACCAGCGGATACTTCCCGCGCGCCTTCGCGCCGCTGTTGTTCTGGGAAACGCCCAACGCAACGCCCGGCGCCGAGTTCCCAGAAGCGCCCTGCGCCTGCCGCTGCGCCAGCTCCTTCTGCTTTTCCTTCGGCGTCTTGATGCCCTTCTTCTTCGCCGCAGCCTCGGCAGCCATGTCGTCGAGCGCCTGGCGCGCGTCGGTGGCAAGCCGGTGGTGCGGATACTGCTTCAGGAATTCTTCATACGCCTGCTTCGCCTGTGCCTGGTCGTCGAGGTCGTCGGCATAGATCTGCGCGATGGTGAACAGCGCGCCGAAGCGGTAGCGGCTGCCGGGATACTGCTTGCGCACGAACTCATATTGGCCGATGGCCGATTGAAAGTCCTTGTCCTCTCCGAAGACACGGCCCATGTCGGCGAGCAGCTCGGCCACCGCGACCACGCTTTCGTCGGCTTTGGCCGAGGTCGGCGCGAGGTAATAGACGCTGCGATACGCGTCGATGACCTTGCTGTAATCCTTGCGAGCGCGTTCACCGGCGGAGCGTCCGTTGAGCGCTTCGCGCATCTGTTCGGCCTTGGCGAAGTGCTGGAGCGCCGCCTGCTTCTTCTGCTTCACGCTGCGCGGAGCGGCCAGGGCTGGGGTGGGAAAAAGGACGTGAAAGGCGGCGAACGCAATCAGGGCGAAGGCCGCGACGAGGGCCGCCAGGTTGGTCCGCCGGATTGGGACAGCGTAGCTCAACTCGTCGCTAGCGATCGAAAGACCGTTCGCACTCGATCCTGATCGCCTGTCCTTGATCCTTGCGGGCCCCTGCTTACCTGCCGACTGCGGGCCCGGCTAGTCGTTGGTGAACGTCAACACGCCGAACTTGTCGCGATACGCGCGGATCGGGGCCGAGGTGCTGCGACGCATCGGAGTGTCGCCACTGTAGAGTTGGTTGATGCGCCGCACATACGCCTGCGTCTCGGCGAAGGGCGGCACGCCATGATTGCGCGTCACCGCGCCCGCGCCCGCGTTATACGCGGCCACGGACCTGGTCACGTCGCCATTGAAATTCTCGAGCAGGCTCTTGAGGTGGCGCACGCCACCATCCACGTTCTGGCGCGCGTCGAAGGGATTGGTGACCTGCAAGCTGCGCGCGGTCGAGGGCATGAGCTGCATCAGGCCCATCGCGCCTTTGCGCGAGACGGCGCGCGGATTGAAGTTTGATTCCACTTTCACCACCGCCCGCACCAGGTTCGAATCCACACCATGCTTGGCGGCGGCTTCGTCGATGATGGCGTCGAGCTGCTCGGCCGTCAGGCCCTTGCGGCTGGGCACGGTGAGGGCTTCGGCGTCACCGACTTGATCTTTTTCGGAGGGCACGGCGGATGCGGCAGGTTCAAAGGCCGGCTTCGCTGCCGCTTCCGGAGTGCTCTCGGCGAAGTTCACGCGGAACGCGGGCTGTTGCTGCCGCCAGAGGATGTACTGCTGCACGTCTTTCGCAGCCGAACGCGCGGCGCGCATGGTCGCGCCACTGGCGGGCGGCACACGCTTCCAGCGGTGCTCGCTCTTCGAGTAGTAGAGATAGACCTTGCGCGGGCCATACTGCGGCGCTGCCATGGCGGTCTGGTCCTGGGCGCGGGGCACGTCGACGTAGACGGTGCGGCCATTTTCCTGGACCGGCACGATCTGCGCTGCAGCCGAGTTTGCGCTTAGACTCACCAGGCCGAGCAGGCCGAGTAGAAGGTGTTTATGCATGTGATAGTCTCCCGGCCGCCGACACTGCGGCCTTCACCTTGACCCCAACCTGACGGAGACCAACCAGAGTAGCGGGATTCTAGCGCAGTCCTTACGGGTTATCAATCAGGCAGATACCGGGGAACCTACCTAAGTAACCGGATGAAACATGGATGAAACACGGTGATTCCTGGCATTGACCCGGGAATCTCCTAAGTACATTACGTCGGGACAGCGACCAATGCCCCTCCCAGACGTTTTCCCGGTCCGGGCGGTCGGGGTCTGCGTGCCCGGCAATGGTTATACTGCCGCCAGTGTCCTCCCTGTCACCATTCACGGCCTCCGGTGAGATGCTCACCGGCTTCTGGTACCGCGCGCTGCGGTCGGACCAGGTCGGCCCGCGCGAGCTTGTCCCGGTGATGCTGCTCGAGACGCCGCTCGTCTTGGGCCGAACCGACGCCGTTTCGGGGAAGCCCGCGCAAGCCTTCGCGATGCGCGATAACTGCCCGCACCGCGGCATCCCGCTCAGCTACGGATGGTTCGACGGCAAGGACGTCCAGTGCAGCTATCACGGCTGGAAGTTCGACGCCTGCTCCGCCCAGTGCGTCGAGATCCCGTCGCTGACCGCCGCCGACAAGCTCGACCCGCGCAGGGCTGCGCTGATGAAGATCCGAGCCGGACACTTTGCCTGTGAAGAGCGCGATGGCTACCTTTGGGTCTTCATCCCCGACCCCGGCACCTCGGGCGAGCCCAACTGCCCGGCGCCGGCGCTGCCCGTCCTTAATCAGCAGAACAGCGAGAACTATCGCCGCACGCACCTCTGGGCTGAGCTGCCCGCGAACGTGGACCACGGCATCATCGGATTGATGGACCCGGCCCACGGACCGTTCGTCCACTCCGCCTGGTGGTGGCGCAAGCGCGAGTCCATCCACGAGAAGGAGAAGCACTTCGAGCCTATCCCGCTGGGCTTTCGCATGTCGGCGCATCAGCCTTCAAAGAACTCCGCGCCCTACCGGCTGCTCAAGTGGTACGCCGGCGATGCTGATGTCACTACCACCATCGACTTCGTGCTGCCCAACCTGCGCTACGAGACCATCCGCGCGGGCAAGTACTGGTTCGCTTCGCTGACGACCGTCACGCCCATCACGCGCGAGCGCTGCCGCATCGACGTTGCCGCTGCCTGGAACATCTTCCGGCACGTGCCGCTCGCCATGACCATCGCGCGCCACTTCGGCAAACAGTTCGTCGAGCAGGACCGCCAGACGATGGTCCAGCAGGCGCAAGGCCTGAAGCACAATCCGTCATTGATGCTGATCGACGACGCCGACAAGCCGGCCAAGTGGTACTTCCAGCTCAAGTCGTCTTATCTGGAATCGAAAAGGACCGGCCAGGCTTTGAAGCATCCGCTGGATGGGCCGGTGACGCTGCACTGGCGAAGCTAGCTTTCCTGCCCCTTCGCGACGGAACCCTTCACCACGGAGACACGGAGGCACGGAGAGTCCTCTTTGGGGATTGTCATTCCGAGGGAGCGAGGAATCTGCTTTGGAGCGCCGGCGTCCCGCCGGCCCAGCATAGCTTTGCATTGCAAAGTACTCCGTGCTAAGCTCTCCGGCGCGACGGGAACCACTGGGAGGCTCCATGGCAAAACGCCTGGCAGCTCTGATCTTCATCTTCGTATGCACCACGGTCGCCTGGATGATCCTGGGCGCCACCATCATGTCCCGGACCTACGGCATGGGCAGCGACCTGAAGGAGAAAGTCGCGTCCAATTGGGGCGTGCAGCAGAAGCAGTCTCCGCCCACCGCCACCTGGACCCGCGTCCGCAAGCAGCTCAATAACTTCACGACCAATAACGGCGGCGTCGAAAAAATCGAGACCCGCGAGGTCGACGTGGTGGACACTTTCAATCTCCCACTCGATTCCAGCAGGGTCAACGTGGCGCTCGACCTCGAGCATCGGCAGAAGGGCCTGCTCTGGTACAGCACCTACACCGTGGACTTCGCCGGCGATCACGCCTTCCGCAACGACACCGCGGAGGAGCGCGACGTCTCGTTCAACTTCCAGTTCCCCGCGACGCAGGCGATCTATGACGATCTGGTCGTCGAGCTCGATGGCCGGCCGCTCACCACCGTCACTGACAACCGTGGGGTGCACGGGAACGCGAAGCTCGCCGCCGGCAAACCGGCGCAGCTGAGAGTGAAATATCGCTCGCACGGTCTGGAGCGGTGGGCCTATGACTTCGGCGCGTCCAACGAGAACGTGGCGCAGGTGCGTGACTTCAAGCTGCACATGACGACCAATTTCAAAGCCATCGATTTCGCCGAGAACACGCTCTCTCCCACTAGCAAACACGAAGACGCGAACGGCTGGACGCTCGATTGGGACTACACCAACCTGGTCACCGGATACTCCATCGCCCTGGTCATGCCGGAGAAACTCCAACCCGGGCCGCTCGCCGGCCAGATCAGCTTCTTCGCCCCGGTCTCGCTGTTCTTTTTCTTCTTCCTGATGTTCATCATCACGACGTTGCGCGGCATCGACCTGCACCCCATGAATTATTTCTTCCTGGCGGCCGCCTTCTTCGCCTTCCACCTGCTCATGGCGTACCTGGTAGACCACATCTCCATCCATCTGGCCTTCGCCATCAGCGCGGTGGTCTCCATCATCCTGGTCGTCTCTTATCTGCGGCTGGTCGTGGGCATCCGCTTCGCCGCGGTCGAGGCCGGGCTGGCGCAGTTCGTCTACCTGGTGCTGTTCTCGTATGCGTTCTTCTTCCAGGGATTCACCGGACTGGCAGTGACCATCGGCTCCATCGTCACGCTCTTCGTGGTGATGCAACTCACCGGCAGGGTGGATTGGACGGCAAAGTTTGCGGCGACGTCCGCGGTGAAACCTGCCGCCAAACCACCGGCGCCGCCGACCACGACGCCGCCGGAGCCGGCGCGGGCATAAGCGCCTTGTGTGGGAACAACCAACCCTTCACCACGGAGACACGGAGGCACGGAG
>JALYLW010000059.1 GCA_030774055.1 Acidobacteriota bacterium | reverse complement strand
CCGTAGCGATGTACCAGGTTCTCCACGCGGACGACGGCTTCGGGCTTTATTTGCGGATTCAAATCAGCGGCCGAGGTTAGGGAAGCGGGCACGTCAGCGGACTGCGGTGATCATCATCAGCGCGAAGAGCGCCGGCAAATACAGCACGGTCGCCAGCAGCAACTGCCGCGCCGCGGCCTTTGATTCCGGAGCGAAGGGAGTGAGGCGCCCGCGGCCAAGGCGCGCCGCCACCCAGAGTTGTGCCAGGCCGAGCAGCAGTGCTCCCGCCAGGTAGACGCGGCTGGACATGCCGCTGGACATACCCAGGAACGCCGGCGCGAAGGCTACCGGGATGAGCAGCAGGGCGTAGAAGATGACCTCGCGCACGGTCTTGCGTCCGGTCGCGTCCACCACCGGCAACATGCGGATGCCGGCGCGGCGATAGTCTTCGGAATAGAGCCACGCGATGGCGTGGAAGTGTGGAAACTGCCACACCCACACGATGGCGAAGAGCGCGAAGGCTTCCCACTCGAGCTTGCCGCGCAGCGCGGTCCACCCGAGCAGTCCGGGCATGGCGCCGGGAAAGGCGCCGATGAAGGTTGAGACGGGCGACACTTTCTTGAGCGGGGTGTAGATCCCCAGGTAGACGGCACTGGTCGCAAGGGCAAGCGCGGCAGTCAATCCGTTGGCCGCCAGCGCGAGATAGATCACGCCGCCGATGGTGGCGACGAGTCCGAGGGCGAGCGCCTGCCACAGCGCCATGCGCTTCATCGGCAAGGGACGCCGGTTGGTACGCAGCATGAGCGCGTCGGAGTCACGCTCGAGCACTTCATTGAGTGCGGCGGTGCCGCCGGCGACCAGTCCGATGGCGAGGACGGCGTTCAAGCAGGCCCACGAGAGGGAAGAGACGTCTGACTTGGCGGCGGCCATGTAACAGCCGCACCACGCCGTCATCATCACCAGCGAAGTGACGCGCGCCTTGAACAGCTCGGCAAAATCTTTGCCCAGCGAATGCGGACGCGCGATCGTGACCGGTGTGGCTGCGCTCATACCGCGGCCGCCTTTCCCGCCTCAGTCGCAAGCTGCTCCTGTTCCTGCGAGAGCAGGTTGCGATAGACCTGCGCGGTCAGCACCACCGAGGTCGCGAGCACTGCGGCGCCGGTGACCACGTGCGCGACCGTGCTCCAGACCATGAAGGGATGCGGCTGCGCGGCGTCGCGTCCCCACTCGATGCGGGCGAGGTACGCGCCAAAGCCGAGCATGAGCTGCGCCGCCACGAGGAAGAGCAGCGCCGCGGCCGGCTTGCGCAGCGTTGGGACTTTACCGTAGCGCGCGAGCACACGCGTGGCGACCCAGATCAGCAACGCGGTGACAAGCAGGGCATTCAGGACGTGGGGCACCAGGTACGTGCCCACGATCTCGCTCGCCGCGATGCGGTTCGCGCCGGTTGGACCAAGCTTCGTCCAGACATGGCGGAAGGCGGCGCCGAGGATGAGCTGCGCATAGAGCGCGACGATGAGCACGACGGTCAATGTCCGCAGCGAAGGCGTGCCTTCATCGTGCAGCGCGAGACGTTCGGTCGCGACCCAGGAGGGCGAAGTGAAGAGTGCCATGAGGACGGCGACGCAGAAGAACGTCTGCGCGAAGGTCGCATGGGCCGACGAGACTGCCGGTGGCAGGTAGTTCAGCACCGTCGTCCCACCGAGCAGTCCCTGGAAGATGACGAGCGCGAGCGCGCCCAAGGCGAGGCGGCGCATCCAGCGACGCGGCTCGGCGCGCCACGTCCACACCGCCATCAGGATGGTGAGCACTCCGATGAACTCGGCGACCATGCGGTGGCTGTGCTCGAAGCGCACGCCGCCGACCATCGGTGGGATCTTGTAGATGGAGCCGAACGAGGTGGGCCAGTCCGGGACGGCAAGCCCGGCATCATTTGACGTGACCAGCGCGCCCGCCACCAGCAACACCAAGGTCGAGCCCGCCAGCAGCAGGGCAAAACGATGGTGCGCAGGGTTGTAGGTCGAGGTCAGAGAAGGGGCTCCCTTGGAAGCGCTATTTGTATCATGCCGCATGGAGCTCACGCGAGTTCCTGCCGGCGATAGGGATGGTTCGACTCGGTCGCCGCGGCGACCTCGCTCACCATGACAAGACGAGGAAGGGGGGGCGGGCGAACCCGCCCCCTTCCGTTGAACGAACCCAGAACGAGCGCGCTTAGGGTTTGAAGGTGAAGTTCTGGTCCTTCATGTCCTTCTTGGCTTCCACGTGCAGCTTGGTCGTCTGCTCGCCGTATTTCTCGTGGACGGCGGCGATGGTGTAGTCACCCGGCGGCAGGTCTTTGATCTCGTACTTGCCGTCTCTGTCGGTCACGGCGAAGTACGGATGCTTGACCACGCCGATGTACATCTTCATCCACGGATGCTGATTGCACTTCACCGGGATGAGGACTTCCTGGCGCGCAAAGTTTTTCTCAAGCGGCGCGCCCTTGGGCGGTTGCGACTCATTCCATTCCTTGTTGGCTTTCGGTGCCGGGTGGATGTTGTGGGTGGTGTCGTCGTCGTTCTTGATCTCGACCGTCTGGCCGGCCATGACGCCGAGCACGTGCGGATGGTAGCGGCAGCCTTGCTGGTCGAGGGTCGCTTTGTCCTTCGGGACTTCGAAGGCGCGATCGCCGAGGCCGTCTTTCACGTAGACGAACACGTTGGCGAGGTCGCCTTTATCGTCGACCACCACCGTCTCGGTCATGTTCTCGGCGCCGGTCTTCTTGCAGGCTGGGTCCTGGCTCATGTCGATCTTGGTCGGCTTGGGCGCGGTGCCTTCGAACTTCGCCATGCCGGAGACGCTTGCGACCTGGCTCTTGTCCATCGGAGTTACCGGCTTGGGCGTTTCAGAGGTGCTCTGTTCGGTGTTCTCTTTCGAGCCGCAACCGATGAGAGCTACCAGTACTAAGAGGGAGAGAAGCGCGGTGAGCGCCAGGGATTTCCGGTTCATAGGTTCTTAACCCTTTCTCGAACGTGTTCGTACTGCTTGCGTGCGCACCCGTGGTCAAACCAGTCATTCTAACGCGAAGCGCCGGAGGCCGATGGGCTGGTAGCGCGTTTTGCCGCCTTCCCCGGCCTACTCGCAGGAGCAGCACCCGCGCCCGTCTTCTTCGCGGAAGGCGCGGGCGCCGCGCTGGCGCGCCCCATCATGCCGGCCACACGGCGCTGTTCTTCCGGCGTGAGCTGCATCATGTAGCGCACGAGTAGTTTGGTGTGGTCGCCCTCGTAGCCCTGGAAGCTCGGCGGGATCGGCCCGCTGAACACCCATTGCTCACCCTGCTTGCGAAAGAGGCCGCTGGGCATGGACGTGCCCGGCGAGATGGCTTGCGGATCGATGATCCAGCGCTCCATCCAGCCCGGCTTCAGGCGTTCTTTGGCGAGCAGGAAGTTCGGCGCGGTGGCGGTCTTGTCGTGGTTCGGATCGCCGGTTGCGTGACACTTCAAGCAGGGCGCGGCAGTGGACGAGAAGAGGCTGCGCCCCATATCCAGCTCTTTCGCGGTGAGCGTCTCGACACGCTGCGGGATGTAGGGCATGGGCTGCTGCGAGAGCGCCTGGAAGAAGCGCACCAGTTTGCGCAGCTCGTTATCCGACAAGAAGAACGTAGGCATGTGCGCCTTCAGGTACGGACGCACGCCGTTGCGATTCGTGTCGGTCTCGCTGAGCGCGGGATTGCGCAGGAAGCGCATCAGCCAGACGGGATCGACACGCGCGCCCTCGGTCAGCAGCTTGGGCGGCAGTTGCTCTTTCCAGTCGGGATCCTGATAGCGCGTCATCCCCATCAGCACGGTCTGCTGCCCGGGGACGAACTGGTGGCATCCCATGCAGTTGTATTTCTTGACGACCCACCAGCCTTCCTGGATGTCGCGATCGGCGCCGCCCGGCTTGTACTTGTAATCTGCGGGCACGGTCGGGTCCTGGCTTCCGAGCAGGAAGGTGACGATGGCGTTGCGCTGCTCGTCGCTCAGGTGCGGATCGGGCATGCGCAAGTACTCTTCTTCTTTCTTGACCTTGGGACGGCCCTCAACGTCGTAGTCGTAAAGGTTCGGCACCAGCAGCTTCTTCTCGAAGAATCCTTTGGTGTCGTACCACGGCCCGATCTCCTTCGCGTTCGATGGGTACTTGCCGCCATACCATGGGCCCAGGTTCTGGCTGACCACTTGGTTGAGGACCGGGTTCACGCCGCCGCGCTTGGCTTCTTCCGTGAGCAGCGCGAAGTCGAGCCGCTCGATCGGCTTGGCGCCTTCCTGGGTGAGTTCGGTGCCGATGCGGCCTTCATCTTCGAAGCCGGCGATCTCGTGGCATCCGGCGCAGCCGTACTGGCGGATTTTGGCGCGGCCGAGGTCTTTCAGCTTGGCGTCGTCCATGTAAGGAGCGTCGGGATAATCCGCCGCCTCCTTCTTCTTCTGTGTCATGAGGAAGGTGGCCACGTCGGCGGCGTCGGATTCGCTGAGCCGCAGGATGGGCATCACCGTCATCTGCTGATACTGCAGCTCATGGCCATCATTCGGGCAGGTCGAGTGGTCTTCGTCGAAGACGTAAGGCACGCCCTTCTTCGCGTAGTCCTCCGGCCCGATATCTTTCTTCTCATACGGACAGTAGGGCCGGATGCGCAGCCGCGGGTTGTGTACCCAGCGCGCGATGTAATCGAAGTTCGCCTTCTCGCCCAGGCGCGACAGGTTCGCCGCAAAGGTGCCGCCTTGCAGGTCGGAGCCCTCACCGATGGAGTGGCAGGCGAGGCAGCCGCGCGTCTCCAGCAATTCCTTGCCATGGCCGGCGTCGCCCGGCTTCGCCTTGGGGACACCGTCGGTCAGCGCCGCTTGCCACAGATACGCCGAGATGGCCCGGATGTCTTCATCGCCGAGACGGAAGTTCGGCATCTTAGTGGTGGGACGGAAGTCCGTCGGCTTCTTCAACCACACCGGGATCCAGTTCTTATTGAGTTTGGCCCGAATGTCTTTCAAGTTCGGGCCGATCTTCTTCATATCGTGCAGGGCGCTGCGCATCTGCAGATCCAGCTGCTCGATCTTGCCGGCGAGGTTCGAGTTCTCGACGCGCAGGTTCTCCGCCTGCTGGTAGTAGTTGTTGGCGACCGCGTTGTCCGCGGCGGTGTCACCCTGCTTGCTCAGCACGGCCGCCTGGTGCAGGTTGTCTTTCTGTTGTGACTCCAACTGCTTGATCTGCTGGCGGAAGAAGATCACGTCTTCCGGTTCCCTGTCGTAGCCCTCGTAGCGATGGCATCCGTTGCAGCCGCGGACGCGGAACATGTCTTTGCCGTAGTCGATGGTCTTGCCCAGCTCCGGCCCACCCGGAGCGGCGAGCACCATGTCCGCCGCGTGACAGGTCTGGCACCCGGCCTCCACGTTCTCCTTCTTCCACAGCGGCCACAGCCAATGCTCGTAGTTGCCGTGTCCTTTTTCCACGCTGGAAGTGGCGCGGCCGTTGCCGCCATGGCAGGGCGCGCAGCCGAACTTTTCCGGATCGTGCAGCGTGAGCAGCTGGCGCTCGGGATGAGAAACGAAGGCCTGCGCGTAGGCGTCCGGCTTCTTGCCTTTGGACATCATCGCGGCCGCCGTGATCTCGATGGGCTGCCGCGCGCCCATGTGGCAGGATTCGCAGCGGTCGACCAGGTTGGCCGAGTTCACGTTGATCTGGACGATGCGCGGATCCCAATCGCGATTCGCCTTGCGCAGGTTGTCGAGCGCTTCGGGACCGAGGTCGACCATGTTATCGGCGAGATACTGGCTCATCTTCGCCTGCGCGTCTTTTTGCGGCTTGGTGACGCCGGCGAGCTGGGCGACGAGTCTGGCCTTCTCGTCCTTCAGACTCAGGTAGAGCTGCTCAAGCTGGTTGTAATCCAGCGGGCCGACCTTGCCCTTGTCGGGCAGCGTGACGCTGAACTGCTGCTTGGCTTTGTACGCGTCGAGGTCTTTCTTCTTGCTCTCGCGGCTCTTGTCGCTGCTGGTCGTCTCGAGGGCGTAGGTGTCGGCGGAAACGTGCGCGCGCGCGTCGACGAACGCGGTCTGCACGATGCCGATGTCCCGGTTGACCTTGTTGATCTCCTTGTTGAGCTGGTCGACCTGCGGCTTGATGCCGCTGCTGACGCGGTCATAGTCCGCCTGGAGCGCCTGATACTCGCTCGCGGACGTCAAATCCTTCTCCGCTTGTGCCGAGCGCGTGCGCACCGACTTGAGGTAATTCTCGTAGCGGTCCTTGAACTCGGTCTGGAAGCCCTTCCACGGACGCGTGCCCCAGTTCTCGTCGTAGATCGCCCAGAGCAGCGTTCCCAACAGGATCACGGTGGCGATCAAGTAGGGAAGCGCGAGCGATTTACTGGTTACGGGATCGTCTTGCGGCGGCAATTGCTCGGCCATTTATGCGTCTCAATCCTTTAAGGGTTTAAGACCAGCGACGATTTCAAACGTTGAGCTTTCACACGTTGAACCTTCAAACGTTGAACCAGGGCGTGACCCAGACGTACTTGATGTGCAAACCGGGGAACAAGCGCAACAGGATCTTCAACGGCAGCGACACCATCAGCAGCATGAGGAACATCATGGTGTTGTATTGCAGGAAGCTCATGCGCTTGTAGTCCTTCGGGTTGTAGCGCTTGAACAGCGTGTGCAGCAGCAGCCCGCCGACGATGAAATACAGGCCCACGACGATGGCGCCGAAGATCCCCTTCCACGGCTGCATGGTCAGGCCGAACAGGTCGGGCAGGTCACGATTGACCTCATAGACGATCTTGTTGTGGTCCCACGTCTGTCCCGGCCAGAACCACAGCCATCCTGGGCCGCGGATGAACGTCCCGATGATGATCATCGAGACCCACAGCACGATGAAGCCGAAGAAGAATGTGCTGATGGAAAACTTGCGCTGCTTCCAGGTGTAGTAACCGGAGCCGAGCGGGTTGGTATCTATATACGGGATGGCCATCAGCCCGATGATGATGAGCGTGGGCATGACCACGCCCGCGATCCAGGGATCGAAGTAGACCAGCATCTCCTGCAATCCGAGGAAGTACCACGGTGCTTTCGCCGGATTCATCGTCAGGTTCGGATTCGCCGGCTCTTCCATCGGCGCATTGAGCGTGATGGACCAGATCATCAAGATTATTGTGACGATGATGGCGGCGAGGAACTCCACCCGCAGCAGGAACGGCCACACGTGGATCTCTTTTTGCCAGCCCGGCTGCCAGGGATAGGTCTTGCGGTGGTGCGTCTTGGCGAGCGCGGGATCGCTTTCCAGTTGCGCGATGAGCACATCGTTGGCGCGCGCCTGCTTCCACGCCAGCCAGCAGTAAAAGACCACCAGCGGCAAGAGTGCCACGATGGGTACGTTGTCGGGCGTGGACGAGATCTCCCAGAGTTGTCTCCAGTCCATCGCTATCTCCTCGCCTCTTTGACTTCGCTTGCCAGGATGACTGGGGCCGGCCCGCTGATGCCGCCATCCTTACGGACTCGCCAGAAGTGCACGATCATGAAGATGGAGGCGATGATAGGAATGCCGATGCAGTGCCAGATGTATGCGCGCAGGAGCGCATTCGCGTCCACGATGGAACCGCCCAGCAGTCCGAAGCGGACATCGTTATACGGCGTCATGCCGAGCTGCGGCCCGAACGGACCTTCGTGTCCGAGCATGGGAGTGGCGCGCGCCATGTTCGTTCCCACCGTCACCGCCCAGAAACCGAGCTGATCGTCGGGCAGCAGGTAGCCGGTGAAGGAGAGCAGCAAGGTCAGCACCAGCAGGATCACACCCACGTTCCAGTTGAACTCGCGCGGCTTCTTGTACGACCCGGTGAGGAAGACGCGGAACATGTGCAGCCACACCGCGATGATCATGAGGTGGGCCGCCCAGCGATGCATGTTGCGCAACAACTTGCCGAAGGGGACGTCGTGCTCGAGGTAGAGCACGTCGCGGAAGGCCTGCACTTTCGTCGGATGGTAATAGAACATCAGCAGCACGCCGGTGAAGGTGAGCACGATGAAGAGGTAGAAGGTGATGCCGCCCATGCCCCAGGTGTAGTTGTAGCGCACCGCATCACGATTGATCTTCGCCGGATGCAGGTGCAGAAACACGTTGGAGAGCACGCCGAGCGCGCGGTTGCGCGGCGTGTCGTCGTGCTTGTGGCGGAAGATGGAGGTGAAGATCTG
>JALYLW010000058.1 GCA_030774055.1 Acidobacteriota bacterium | reverse complement strand
CTGTTTTGCGCGTGTACTGGGCCTGCGCTACTTCTTTTTCGCTCCCGTCATCTCTTCCGGCTTCACCAACTGGTCGAACTCTTCTCCCGTGAGGTGGCCGAGCTTCACCGCGGCTTCCCGCAGACTGGTCTTCTGCACGTGCGCGTGGTGCGCCACCTGGGCCGCTTTGTCGTAGCCGATGCGGGGCGCCAGTGCGGTCACCAGCATGAGCGAGTTGCGCACGTACTCGGCAACCTTCTCGCGGTTCACAGTGATGCCTTTGACCATGTATTCCACGAATCCGTGGGAGGCGTCGGTGAGGAGCGTGACCGAGTGCAGGAAGTTGTAGATCATGACCGGCTTGTAGACGTTGAGTTCGAAGTTGCCCTGCGAGCCGGCAAAGCCCACGGCTGCGGTGGCGCCGTGCACCTGCACGCAGACCATGGTCATCGCCTCCGCCTGCGTGGGATTCACCTTGCCCGGCATGATGGAAGAGCCCGGCTCGTTTTCCGGGATGGAGAGCTCGCCCAGGCCGCAGCGCGGGCCGGAAGCGAGCCAGCGGATGTCGTTGGAGATCTTCATCAGCGAGGCGGCCAGGGTCTCGAGCGCGCCCTGCGCGAAGACGATCTCGTCGTGCGACGCCAGCGCGGCAAACTTGTTGCCGTGCGAGCGGAAGGGAAGTCCGGTGAGTTCGGCAATCTTTTTCGCCACCCGCTCGGCGAACTCCGGGGGAGCATTCAGCCCGGTGCCGACGGCGGTGCCGCCGATGGCCAGATCGTAGAGACCCTCGAGCACCTGCTCGAGCCGGTGAACGTCGCGGTCGAGCTGCGCGACCCAGCCGGAGAACTCTTGTCCCATGGTCAGGGGCACCGCGTCTTGCAGGTGGGTACGCCCGATCTTGACGACGCCGGCGAATTCTTTCGCTTTGGCATCGAGCGCGTTCCGCACCTCTTCGATGGCCGGGATGAGCGCGCGCTGCACCCGCTCGGCCGCGGCGATGTGCATGGCGGCGGGGAAGGTGTCGTTGGACGACTGCGACATGTTCACGTCGTCGTTGGGGTGGATGGGTTTCTTCGAGCCCATCTCGCCGCCGGCCAGCTCGATGGCGCGGTTGGAAATGACCTCGTTCACGTTCATGTTCGTCTGCGTGCCGCTACCCGTCTGCCAGACGCGCAGTGGGAACTGGTTGTCCAACTTTCCGGCGATGACCTCGTCGGCCGCCTGGACGATGAGCTTGGCCTTTTCCGCGGGCAGCTTGCCCAGCTCCTGGTTGACCAGCGCGCAGGCCTTTTTCAGGATGCCGAAAGCGTGGATGAGTTCGGGCGGCATGGTGTCTCGCCCGATGGCGAAGTGCAGCAGCGAGCGCTGGGTCTGCGCGCCCCAATAGACGTTTGCCGGTACTTCGATCGTGCCCGTGCTGTCAGATTCGATGCGCGTCGCCTTTTTGCTCTCGGCAGTGGCCATGGCGCTCCTGGAGTCAGATGGAAGCGAACAGAAAATTATAGACGCGAGGGTGAAACCTGGCCGAGGAAACGTTTAGATTGGAGGCATGAACCAGAGTAGCGCCGCCGGCGACACCCGCTTCGACCTGCTGGTCATCGGCGCCGGGCCTACCGGGCTGGCCAGCGCCATCGAGGCGCAACGCGCCGGATTCCGCGTGGTGCTGATCGAGAAGGGCTGCCTGGTCAACTCGCTCTACCACTATCCGCCGCAGATGCTGTTCTTCACCACGCCGGAGCTGCTCGAGATCGGCGACATCCCTTTTCCCAGCGCGCACCAGAAACCGACGCGCGAAGAGGCGCTGGAGTATTACCGCAAGGTCACCGAACATTACCAGCTCAACGTGCGGCAGTATGAGCGGGTGGAGCGCGTGGCGGGAAGCGACGGCGACTTCCAGGTGCACACTCGCGATCGCGTGGGCGCCGCGCACGTACACCACGCGCGCAAGCTGGCCGTGGCCACCGGATACTACGACTTGCCCAACTCCCTGGGCGTGCCGGGAGAAGAGCTGCCCAAAGTGTTGCACTACTACGGCGAGCCGCACCCGTATTTCGAGCTGGACGTGGTCGTGGTCGGCGGAAAGAACTCAGCTGCCATCGCGGCGCTCGAGTTGTGGCGGCGCGGCGCGCGCGTCACGCTGGTGCACCGCGGCCCCGGCATCCATGCGAACGTGAAGTACTGGATCAGGCCCGACATCGAGAACCGCATCCAGGCGGGCGAGGTCCGCGCCTATTTCGAGTCCAGGCTGCGCGAGATCGGGCCGGACTACGTGATCGTCGCCGCGCCCGATGGCGACGTCCGCCTCAAGAATGACTTTGTCTTCGCCCTCACCGGGTACCATCCCGACTACAGTTTCATGCGCTCCCTGGGGATCGCGCTCGAGCCCGCCGAAAGCCGCCCCGTCTCCGATCCGGAGAGCCTGGAGACCAATGTTCCCGGCATTTACGTGGCCGGGGTGATCGTGGCCGGTTCCCGTACCAGCGAGATATTCATTGAGAATGGCCGCTTCCATGGCCGGCAGATAGCGCGCTCCTTGCACCAAAAGTTGCGGCAAACGTAAACTGTTGACTCTCTGGGATAAGCGGGTTGACCTGTTTGACTTTTTAGGGAACAATACCGCTGCTGCACCGGTCCTTGTGCCGGAGTGAACCTCCATGCGCGCTTCGTATAGCTTCCTTTACCGATTTGTCGCGATTGTTCTGGCCCTCACTGTTTCGCCGCTGCCGGCGTTGGCGCAGGGCTCCAGCAGCTCGCAACCCGCGGGCCAGATCACTGCGCTGGTGCCGCAAGCGACGCGTAACGGTTCAGCGGCGAAGACCAAAGACGATGTGATGTGGAACGACGTCATCCGCACCGCGGGTGGCGGGCGCGCGCGCGTGCAATTGCGCGATGGTTCGATCCTGAGCCTCGGTTCCAACAGCGAACTCAAGATCGTGCAGCACGATCCGGCCAGCCAACAGACCGATCTCGAGCTCAACTATGGGCGGGTGCGCAGCCGCGTGGTGCAGATCACGAAGCCGGGTGGAAGATTCCAGGTCAAGACCCCCACCGCGGTTGCCGGCGTGGTGGGCACGGATTACATCGTGATCTATGAGAACGGTCACATGCAGGTGATCGTCTTCAGCGGGCAGGTGGTGATCATCGGCGTGAACGGTGCCGTGATGGCGACGGTCGGACCTGGGCAGATGGTGGACATCGTGAATGGCCAGGTCACCGGTCCCACGCAGACGCCTCCGAGCGTGCAGCAGGACGCCATCGATCAGACCAATCCGGGTAGCGGTGTCGTCAGCGGCGGCGGCGGCGGAGAAGGCCACCTGTTGCGGAATATCCTGATCATTCTGGGTGTGGCGGCGGTCGGCGCGATCATTTACTCGACCACCGGTTCTCCAGGACCGGCGCCCACCACTACGACCCCGAGCCCGACTTTCTGCACGAACTGCGATGGCGTTCGTCGCCGTTGACATCGAGGCTTAGAGCCAGAGCGCCCGACGCGGCGGGCGCTTTTTCTTTTGGGACTCGGCGGCGATCGTCTATCGGTTGGTCCCCTACCGGGGAGAGAAATCCGAAGGCAGCGGCAGACCGACCAGCACCGCGTAGAACAGCGCGAACACTGCTACCGTGATCCCCAGGAACAACCATCGGTCCCAGGCAAACCGGAACAGTGGCGGCCCGCCGAAATGGCGAAAGACATATGCGAGCGGCAGGCTGAGCAGGCAAGCCGCGGGCAAGTAGTATTGGAAGAAGCTCACCTTCCGGGGGATCACGCTGAAGCAGAGAAAGAGCAGCCAGTACCACACTACGGCGAGGAAGGCCTCGCGGGTGCGCCACTTCCACCACATCCAGGTGCAGAGCAGCGCCGCCAGAAAACCGGGCAGAAGGATCGCAGGATTGCCCATCAGCAGGATGGCGTGCGTCCAGCCTTCGTTGTTCTTGAAGTAGAACCAGACGTGGGTGTGTCCGAAGGGCCACTGATACCACTGGCTGGAGTAGTAATGCACGCCGGTGATCCGCGCCTGCGTGATGGCCATGTCGAGCTGCAGCCGGGCAATGTCCCCGAAGGTGCCTTCCTCACCGGGCAGCGATAGGAAGGGGATGAAGGTGGCGGCATAGACCAGTACCGGCGTGATGACCATCCACAGGGCGATGTCTCGCCAGGCGAGCGACTGCCACAGGCTCGGCGAATACCACTCGTCGTCATCCGGCTGGGCCGCACGGTAGAACGTTGCTCCGGTGCGCTGCAGCAGGCGCAACGCGGCCCACAGCAGCAGGACGAAGATCACCGGGACCCATCCCACCCACTTGCACGCCGCGGCCAAGCCGAACATCACGCCGGCGAAGGCGAGCAGCCCGCGCAGTTGTCGCGGCGGACGCCGCTGGTCCCACGCGAACGACATCGCCGCGATCCCCCAGACCAGGAAGGCGAGCAGGAAGATCTCGAGCATGGCGGTGCGCGCGAGCACGAACAGCATCATGTTGAAGAGGGTGAGGAGCGCGGCCCACAGCGCCAGCCGGCGCTCGCGGAAGATGGCGAGCGCGCACGCGTACATCCCCGCCGCCGACAACGCGCCGAAGACCATGCTGGCGATGCGCCAGCCCAACGGACGGTCCCCAGCGAGGGCGATCCCTATGCCGATCAGATACTTTGCCAGCGGCGGATGCTCCCAGTTCAGATTCTCGCGTGGCGGCACCAGCAACTTACCGGCGGGCACGTAATGCATCTCGTCGAAGTTGTATTCGTTGGGGAAACCGGCCCAGGGCAGGAACAACAGGAATGCGCCGGCAAACAGTAGCAGGCAGAGGATGCGATCCGGCCGCGCCAGCAACGGCGGAGAGCTGGCGGGGGCGGCGTCGGGGATGGCGGTAGTGGTGCTCAGCGCGCCGGACCTGGTTGGGTAGTCATGCCGACATCATAACAAGCAAGGCCAAACCCAAGATGCTTCGGCGCTGCTCGCTCGTTGGAGAAAACACTCGCTCGCGACGCTTCTCAGCATGCCCCATCGAAAGAAGGTCAGCCCTTGCAGTTGGCCAAGCCCTTTTCGATGGCGGTCAAAGCCGGGCCACGCCGCGCCCACGGCGAGCTTGTTGGGATACTTCGACTTCATCTTCGAATAGAACGACTCCCGAGGTGAGCAGACGAGCGGCCGCTCACCGAGGAGCAGCCTGGCAAAGGTTTAGGAGAGGCCTAGAACGGGATGTCTTCGTCGGTGATCTCGGTGGCAGGTTCAGGGGTGCGCTGGTCCATGCCGCCGCCCGATGCCGAGGCGCCCTTCGAGCGTGCGCCGCCGGATGCGGCTTCATGCTCGCCGCCGCCCGATTCGCCGCGCTGTCCGCCGCCGAGCAGCACGAGCTCGTTCACGATGATCTCGGTCTTGTACTTCTTCTGCCCGGTCTCTTTGTCGTCCCACGAGTTGGTGCGCAGCGAGCCCTCGATGTAGACGGTGCGTCCCTTCTTTAGGTATTCACCGGCGATCTCGGCGGTGCGCTGGAAGGCGACCAGGTTGTGCCACTCGGTGCGATCCTGCCAAGCACCTTCTTTATCTTTGAAGCGCTCGTTGGTGGCGAGGGAGAACTTGGCCACGGCCATGCCGCTTGGCGTGTACTTGACCTCGGGGTCCTTGCCCAGATTGCCGATCAGGATGACCTTGTTGACGCTCTTCGACATAAATCCGCTCCGCTTTGTGGGAATGTCCTGCACTATAGCAGAAGGGCGAGTACCGAGTTCCGAGTTGCGAGTTGCGAGTAGCCGAAAAGCGCAAGGCGAGCGCGGGCAGAAGTTCAAGAATTCCCGAACATGTTCACTTTCTACTTGACTTCGGGCTGTCCTGGCCGGAGAATCTGAACATGTTCAAGGAAAAGCGCATCACCAAGGGCGACCTTACTCGCGAGCGCATCTTCACCGTGGCGCTGAACCTGTTCCGCGAAAAGGGTTTTGAAGGGACGACGATGCGCGAAGTCGCCGCCGCCGCCAACATGTCGCTGGGCGCGGCGTATTACTACTTCGCGTCGAAGGAAGCCATCGTCCTCGGCTACTACGAAAAGGTTCAAGAAGAACATGAGCTTCGCCTGGCTAAAGAGCTGATGGCAGCCAAGGATTTCCGCGCGCGTTTAGGCGTGGTCATGCACACGAAACTCGACATCCTGAAGGACGATCGCGGGCTGATGTCCGCCCTCTTCCGCTTCTTCGGCAATCCCAAGCATCCGCTCTCCATCTTCGCGCCCGAGACGCGCATCTTCCGCTCCAGCGCCATCGCGGTGATGGAGCAGGCCATCGGGGACGAGAAGATGCCGCCCGACCTGCGCGAGATCGCGCCGCAACTGCTCTGGGTGATGCACCTCGGCTTCCTCTTCTATTTCATCTATGACGACTCGTCCGGACAGGAGAGGTCGCACCGCCTGGTCGACGGCGCCCTCGATGTGGTGATGAACCTGCTCTCGGTCGCGCGGCTCGCGGTGATGAAGCCCTTCCGCGGCAAGCTCATCAAGCTGATGAAGGATGCCGGCCTGCTGATTCCAAGAGAAGAGGCGCGGCCGATGCTGGCGACTAGTGACGAGAGACTAGCGACTGTATAATCCTCGCGATGGCTACTGACTCGGTCGTTCCCGGCGGCAATCTTTCTGGTGGCAACCCGGGCCTCGTCCCCGACGAACTCAAGCACGAGCCCCGCTCCAAGGGGCTCACCACCCCGCGCAAGAAAAAGCCGAAAGAGCTGGCCGTCATCACCGAGTGCTGCACCGGCTGCGCCGGCTCGCCCGCGTGCGTGGAGTATTGCCCCATCGAAGACTGCATGTTCTGGGTGCCGGACGAGGACCATCCGCCGTTCGGGCGCATACAGGTCGATCCCATCCTCTGCATCGGATGCAAGAAGTGCACCAGCAAGGGGCCGGACGGCAGCTTCCTCGATGGCTGTCCGTGGGACGCCATCGCGATGGTGGACACGGTGGAAGTGGAGAAGGAAGTCGGAGTGATGCCGCTGTAGGGCAGTACTCAGTACCCAGTGCCCGGTACTCAGAAATGACGAAGGCCGCGCAAGCGGCCTTTTGCTTTTGCCCTCGTTCTTGGTCTTGCTAACTCCTAGCTACTAGCTCCTAACTACTTCTTCGCCCGCTGAAGAATGGCTCGCTCCGCCAGCTCCGCCTGCTGGCGCACGCGGTCGGGATAATCCGGCGACTGCCGCTTGTACTGGCGGACGAGCTCGAGGTCTTCCGCCCTCCCCACGAGGTAGAGAGCGCGCAGCGCCTCCCAAGCCTGCTCCACCCCAGGTTCCAGCACCGCGATCTTGTCGCCCGACTTCACCTCCTGGCCGTCACTGACCAGGATGGCTTTCACCCGGCCGACGATGGGCGAGCGGACGTCGGCGGCTTCTTGAGCGCCCGCGATCTGGATTCCTTCTATGCGCAGGAGCACGGTGGAATGGTTGATGGCGTCGCCGGGCTTGGCGCGTGCGACCACGCGTCCGGCGATGGGGGCCGTCATCTCGAGCGGACGCAGCATGGCGGCGATCTGTGGCCGGCCGGTGGCATCGCCGAAGCTGACCAGCGAGAGCGCGGCGTTATAGCGCACCAGCACGGCGCGGTCATTGAGCATGCTGAGCAGTGCCTGGTGGAATTCGGGGCGTGACGGGTCCTGGCCCATCACCCAGGCGTCGGTGGCACGTATCTCTTCGACCGGATGGGTAGCGAGGCGCACCAGGTCTGGATACCACTGCTCGGCCTTGGGGTCTTTACTGTCGTTCTTACTAACTATGCGATTGCCGACCTGCACCAGCGCGTGCTGGATGTGGCGTGGTTTCGCGTCGTCGTGCAAGTACTCGGTGGTCTGCTGGTCGGTGAGTTCGCGTCCGAACCAGGTCGAGCGCCAGAAATAGAAGGGCAGCAGCACGATGGCCCACGCCACCAGGAAGAAGATGATGCGCGTGCGCAGAGGCATCTGCGGCTTGTCGTTAGAGTGAACGGCAGGGTGAACCGCGAGAGCCGGAACCTCGGCGGTGGAGACAGAGGCAGGGTCGTTGTTGGCTTGCTCTTGGGTCATAGAGATAAGGATCTATTCCACGTCCGCGTCCAGCACGCGCGGCTGTTCCAGGTAGTGCGACATCGCGTACTGCGCGAGCAGCGGCGTTTCGAGGGTGATGAGCGCGCCGCGCCATTCGCCTTTGGCGTGCGGTTCGCCGGCCGCGTGGCGGCACTCGCCGCTGGTTCCAAACTGCGGACCGTACTCGGCGGCCTTGATCGGATCAAAGTGCTTCAGCGCGCGCCAAGCTTCGTCACCGCGCGTCCCGCTGAGATCGAGTTTGAGCCGAAGGCGTGCCATGGCGATCGTCCGTGTCGTCACTCATCCAGCCCGATAAAGATGATAGAGCATCACGTAGATGACGACACCGGTGACGGAGACGTAGAGCCAGAGCGGGAAGGTCCAGCGGGCGATGGCGCGATGGCGCGCAAAGTTGCCGCGGAGTCCGCGCGCGAGCGTCATCAGCACCATCGGCACGATAACGACGGCCAGCACGGTGTGGGTGAGCAGGATGCCGTAGTAAAGGGGACGCACCCAGCCTTGTCCCGGGAAACGCACCGAGCCGACCTGCGAATGGTAGACGAGATAGCAGATGAGGAAGAGCGTGGAGGTGACGACGGTGGCGAGCATCACCATGCGGTGCGCGGCAACACGCTTCTGCGCGATGAGTGCGCGTCCGGTGAGGAGCAGCAGGGCACTCGTCCCGTTCAAGGTCGCATTGACCGCAGGAAGGTAGCTGACGTCCATAAGGTTTATGCGGGAGGCCGATGGCTGCGGCGATTCGCCATCAGGAACGAGACGGCGAAGGCGGCGACCGAGAATGCCGCCAGCACGCCGATCGAGCTCCACAGTGGCAGCTCGGACCCAGCGCCGGGGAAGAGCGTGATGCGCAGGGCGTCCACACCGTAGGTGAGCGGGTTGGCGCGCATGAGCATCCGCAGCCATCCGGAAGCGCCGGAGAGCGGGAAGAGCGCACCGGAAAGCAGCCACAGCGGGATAAGGAACAGATTCACGACGCCATGGAATGCCTGGCTGGAATCCATGGGCCACGCGATGGCGAAGCCGAGCGCGGTGAGCGCGAAGGAGACGAGGAAAACGACGAGCGCGGTGATGGCGAGCTGCGCCAGGCCCATCCGGATGCCGATGAAGGGCGCGAAGATAAGGAACAGCATGCCCTGGATGCCGGCGAGGGTCGTCCCACCGAGCACCTTGCCGAGGACGATTGCCCCGCGATGCACCGGCGCGACCAGCACGGAGAGCAGGAAGCCTTCCTTGCGGTCTTCGATCACGCTCATCATGGCGAAGATGGAGGTGAAGAGCACGATCATGATGAGCGCGCCGGGAAAGAAATATTCCAGGTAATGGGCGCCGCCTCCCGATGGGGCGCGAAACGAGCTACCAAAGCCGGAACCGATGACGATCCAGAAGAGCAGCGGCGAGGCGACCACGCCGGCCACGCGCGCGGGCTGGCGGTAGAAGCGGACGATCTCGCGCCACCACAACGTCGCCGCGGCCAAAGCGGTGCTGGCCGCGCCGGTGGTCGGCGTACTTGCCGCCAGCGCCTGGGCTGCGGGTGATCCCTCCGAGATGGTGGTGGTGGCCATATATGAAAGCGGTATTTCGATTCTAATGCTTATCCCTAATGCG
The DNA here is from genome assembly GCA_030774055.1 of Acidobacteriota bacterium. Classification (NCBI taxonomy): domain Bacteria; kingdom Pseudomonadati; phylum Acidobacteriota; species Acidobacteriota bacterium. The sequence continues at coordinate 898 of JALYLW010000058.1, read as the reverse complement.
CAGCCCTAATGCTTATCCCTAATGCGCGGCCCTAATGCGCGGCCCCGGCGTCTGGCTGCGGCTCGGTCCAGAAGCGATGGCCGGTAAGGTCGATGAACACGTCTTCGAGTGTTGGTCTTGCGACCGAGACGGCGTCGATCTCGCCGGGGAAAGCCTCGCCCAGCTCAGTGATGAAGCGATGTCCGTGCGCACGCTTCAGGCGGATCTTGTTCTCGATGACGGTGGGCGCGACCGCAAAGCGCTGCGCGATGCGCGCGGCCAACGACTCCGGCTCGCGGGCTTCGATCACGATGACGTCGCCGTCCAGCTTGGATGTGGATTTCAGCTCTGCGGGGGTTCCGAGCGCGACGAGCTTGCCTTCGTTCAGGATGGCGAGGCGGTCGCAGCGTTCGGCATCGTCCATGAGGTGGGTGGTGACGATGACGGTGACGCCCTCAGCCTCGCGCACGTGATCCAGGTAAAGCCACATATCGCGGCGCGCGCCGGGGTCGAGTCCGGTGGTGGGCTCGTCGAGCAGAAGGACCTGCGGACGATGTAGCAGGCCCTTGGCCAGCTCCACGCGCCGCTGCATCCCGCCAGAGAATGTTTCCACGCGGTCGTTGGCGCGGTCAGACAGGCCGACGTGCGCCAGCATCTCGGCTATTCGCTTTGCTAATCTCGTGCCGGAGAGGCCGTAGAGGTGCCCTTGATGCCACAGGTTCTCGCGCGCGGTCAGTTTCACGTCCACGCTTTTCGCCTGGAAGACGACGCCGATGCGGTGGCGAACCTGGTTCGGGTCGGTCGCGCAGTCGAAGCCGGCTACGAGCGCGCGCCCGCTCTCCGGCAGCATGAGCGTGGAAAGGATGCGGAAGAGTGTGGTCTTGCCACTGCCGTTCGGACCGAGCAGTCCGAAGATCTC
>JALYLW010000057.1 GCA_030774055.1 Acidobacteriota bacterium | reverse complement strand
GCCGACACTTCCCGCGCCGACGCTCCTTGGGCGAAAATTTGTTCGGCAGTCGTTTCTTTGCTCGTCACAGCGCGCCCCTTCTTGGCTTTCTGCTTGGCTTTCTTCGCGCCCTTCTTGCCGGTATTAGCCGCCATGAGATGACGCCTACCTTTGGGCGCAGCAGCATACTGCCAAGCAGATGCAGCTTTCAACGCGATTCTCTCCCGAAAACGTCATTTTGCGGCAAACCCAGCGGCCGTAGTCGCATCCCTACTCGGCAACATCCAGCAAGCAGCCGCGAGTACCGGGTCATTGTTGACCACGGTGCGATACCATCTCGCTATGACACGTCCTCTAGCGCAGAGACTCGTCGCCGAGTTCCTCGGGACGCTATTCCTGGTCGCCGCCGTCGTCGGCTCGGGGATCATGGGCGAGCGGCTGAGTGGTGGCAACGTCGCACTCGCGCTCCTCTGCAATACCCTCGCGACGGGCGCGGCGCTGGTGGCGCTTATCTTTGCGTTTGGCGGCGTCTCCGGTGCGCACCTGAATCCGGCCGTCACGCTGGCGGACGCGCTCGCCGGCGGTCTGCCGTGGCGCGACGTCCCCGGCTACGTCGTCGCACAGTTCCTCGGGGGGATCGCGGGGATCGCCATCACGCACATCATGTTTGCGCAGACCATGTTCGGGCAAACCATGTTCGGGCAAACCATGTTCGCGCACACCATGTTCGGGCAGGAGCTGTTCACCGCCTCGCAGCACGCGCGCAACGGGTGGCCGCAGGTGTTCAGCGAGTTCGTGGCAACGTTCGGACTGCTGGCGGTGATCTGGGGTGCAAGCGAACGTGGCTCGCGCTCGCGGCCGAACGCCGTCCCGTTCGCGGTTGCCGGGTACATCATGGCGGCGTCCTGGTTCACCGCATCCACGTCATTCGCGAATCCGGCGGTCACGGTGGCGCGGGCGCTCACCAACACGTTCTCCGGCATCCGTCCGCAGGACGTGCCCGCGTTCCTCGCGGCGCAATTTGCAGGCGCACTGGCGGCGACCGCCGTCTTCCGGTGGCTGCTGCCGCCGCTGGTTGCCAGCGAGATCGCCAAGGAGATACTCATGCCACATGAAGAGAAGCCGAAGGCATCTACTACCGAAGGCCCTCGCACCTTCCTCTTCGCATGCACCCACAACGCCGGCCGCTCGCAGATGGCGGCGGCGCTGTTCAACCGCTACGCCGATCCGCACTGTTGCCGCGGCATCTCCGCCGGGACAGCGCCGGCGGAGCGCGTCCACCCTGCAGTCGTCGAGGTGATGAACGAACTCGGAGTGGATCTAGCGAAAGCGCGTCCGCAAGAACTCGATGAGCGGCTCGCGGCGAGCGCGGATGTTCTGGTCACGATGGGGTGTGGCGAGAACTGTCCGTACGTGCCGGGGCTGAAGGTGGTGGACTGGCAGCTTCCTGATCCCAAGGGCCAACCCATCGATATGGTGCGCAGGCTGCGCGAGGACATCGGGAACCGCGTGAAGGAGCTGCTGCGGGCGGAGTGCGGACAAGAGGTCCAGCGAACGTGACGCTTACTCGTGAGATTCTCACTGTCCTCCTGTTTTCCAACCTCGCTAGCCTCGCTATTCGGGCAGGCGCCTCGGCTCGCCGATCCCCGCGTCGCGGATTCAGCGATCGCCGCCGAGGTGACCAAGGTGCGCGCTGTCGATGATCACACGCACGTCCCTCGCCTCCTCGCCGCCGGGGAAAAGGACGAGGAGTACGATGCCCTGCCCTGCGGCGGGTACCTAGAGCCGATGTCCGACCCGCTGTTGGCGCGTCCGGAGGAGAACGCGCTCTATCGCGCGGCCTGGAAAGCATTGTGGGGAGCGGAGAACGGCAAGCAAGCGGCCGAAGCACGCGCCCGAAAGAGGAAAGACCTGGGCGACCAGTATCCCGCTTGGGTGCTCGACCAGCTAGCGCCTAGCCGAAACCGCCGACGCTCCGTTACAATGAAACATGATTCACTTTCCTGTTCCCGAAGCCCTCACCTTTGATGACGTGTTGCTGCTGCCTGCGCGCTCGGACGTTGTTCCGGCGCAGGTCAACACGCAGACGCGGCTCTCGCGCAACATCACGCTGAATATCCCCATCATCAGCGCGGCCATGGACACCGTGACCGAGTCGCGCCTGGCCATCGCCATCGCGCAGCAGGGCGGATTGGGGATCGTCCATCGCAACCTCACCATCGAGCAGCAGGCTGGTGAAGTGGACAAGGTGAAGCGCTCGGAGAGCGGCATGATCGTGGACCCGATCACCATGTCGCCCGACGATAAAGTCTCGGAAGCGCTCGAAGTGATGCGCCGTTATCGCATCTCGGGCGTGCCCATCACCAAGGCGAAGAAGCTGGTCGGCATCCTCACCAACCGCGACCTGCGGTTTGTCAGCCGTACCGATGTGCCCATCTCGAAGGTGATGACCAAAGACAATCTGATCACCGTGCCCGTAGGGACCACGCTCGACGATGCGGAAGAGATCCTGCACAAGCATCGCGTGGAGAAGCTGCTCGTCGTGGACGACAAGTTCCAGCTCAAGGGACTGATCACGGTAAAAGACATCCAGAAGAAGATGAAGTATCCGAGCGCGGCCAAGGATGCGCACGGACGGCTGCGCTGCGGCGCGGCCATCGGCGCGACCGGCGACTTCCTGGAGCGCGCGCAGGAGCTGGCCAAGGCGAAGGTCGACGCGCTGGCCATCGATTCGGCGCACGGACATTCCACCCGCGTTATCGAGGCCATCAAAGCCATCAAGGCGAAGCTGCCGGAGATCGACTTGCTCGCCGGCAACGTGGGCACCTTTGACGGCGCGTGCGAGTTGGCGAAGGCAGGGGCGGATGCGATCAAGGTCGGCATCGGTCCCGGGTCGATCTGCACCACGCGCATTGTGACGGGCGCGGGCGTGCCGCAGATCACCGCCATCGCGGAAGCGGCGCGCGCCACCAAAGACGCGAACATCCCGGTGATCGCCGATGGCGGCATCAAGTACTCGGGCGACGTGACCAAGGCGCTGGCCGCGGGCGCCAGCGTGGTGATGATCGGGTCGCTCTTCGCCGGAACGGACGAGAGCCCGGGCGAGACCATCCTTTATCAGGGGCGGCAGTTCAAGTCGTATCGCGGCATGGGGTCGCTCTCCGCGATGGCTTCCGGGTCCCACGAGCGCTACTCACAGAATCTTGATGGCGAATCTTCTGCCGCGCTCGCCGGCGACGAAGATGGCGACATGCGGACGAATCGCCTGCAGAAGTTCGTCCCGGAAGGCATCGAGGGCCGAGTGCCCTACCGCGGTCCGTTGGCCTCAATGATCTATCAGCTGGTCGGTGGCTTGCGCTCCGGCATGGGCTACTGCGGCACGCAGACGATCGCGGAGCTAAAAGAAAAAGCGCGCTTCATCCGCATCTCTGGTGCGGGCCTGCGCGAGAGCCACGTGCACGACGTCGTCATCACGCGCGAAGCCCCGAACTACCGCGTCGAGTAACGGTGACCAACCACACCGGCGATCGCAGTGGCATCTTCGATCTACGCGTCGCCCTCCGGGCTTTGGGCCCGGCGGTGGCGTGGACGCTGTTTAATATTGCTGCCGCCGGTGATCTGTTCTCGGCGCGGCACACCGGCACGTTCCTCGCCTGGTTCTTCCAAACTTTTTTCCCGAACGCTCCCTCTCACTGGTTCGACGTCACTCACACCCTGCTGCGTAAGGGCGCACATTTTTTCAATTACGCCATGCTGAGCTGGCTGTGGTTTCGCGCCGCACGCTACTGGGAGCTCCGCGAGCGCTCGCGCGCGTGGCAGCTGCGCTGGGCGCTGTGGGGACTCGCTTTCGCCATCGCAACCGCTGTTGGCGACGAAACCTTGCAGCATTTCGTCCCTTCACGCACTGGAACCGCGACGGACGTAGTGCTCGATGGGTGCGGCGCACTCTTCGCGCAGTTCGTCATTGCCGGAGTGTGGCGGGCGCGGGAGCGCGCGGCGCGCTCGCAGGCGCGCTCGCGAACAACAGCATGAGCGCGGCCACCATGGCCAGCGCAGCGGATAACCCGAAGGGCACGCGCGCGCCGTACTGCTGCCACAGCTCGCCGGTGATCAGGCTCGCGAGCAGCGTGGTGATGCTGGTGACGAAGTAGAAGAAGCCGAGCGCGCGTCCGCGCTTCGGTTCAGGTGCGTAGTCCACCACCAGCGCGCGCAGCACGGGATTGGTGAGCGAGTAGAAGAGTCCGTAGCTGGCCATCGCGGCCCAGATGGCGGCGCGCGACGGCGCTGCCGCGAACACCGCATAGACCGCCGCGAAGACGATGTATCCCGCCGCAGCCACGAAGTGGCGCGGCACCTTGTCGCTGAGTTTGCCCGCGGGCCATGAGGTCAGCGTATACGTGATGTTGAAGACCAGGCCGAGCAGCGGCGCATAGCTCGCCGCGATGCCGGCGTCGGCGGCGCGCAATACCAGGAACATGTCACTCGAGTTGCCGAGCGAGAACAGCGCCACCGCGAGCAGCACATAGTGGAAGCGCCAGGGCAATCCGGGACGCAGCGTGAAGGGTGCGGCTGATTGCTTCGCGGCCCGCGTGTGTTCCGCCGGCTCACGCACGAATAGCCAGACCACGAGGATAGCGAGCCCGCCGGGGAGGGCCGCGGCCCAGAAGACGGCGCGCATCCCGTGATGCGTGAGGATGAACAGCGCCAGCAGCGGTCCGGCGATGGCGCCGGCGGAATCCATCGCCTGGAGAAGTCCGAACGCGGAACCGCGGCGCTCCGGCTCAACCGATTCTGCGACCATCACATCGCGCGGCGCGCCGCGGATCCCCTTCGCCGTCCGATCGGCAAAGCGGATGATGAGCACCTGCCACCACGCGGTCGCGACCGCGAGCATGGGTTTTGCCACGTTCGCCAGCGCGTAGCCGAAGACGACCAGCGGCTTGCGCCGCGAGACGCGGTCGGTAAAGTATCCGGAGAAAAGCTTGGCGCCCGCTGCCACGCTCTCGGCGATGCCTTCGATGATGCCGAGTTGCGCTGGACCAGCGCCGATGGAAGCGAGGAACGCGGGGAGGATCCAGTAAGCCATCTCGCTGGCGGTGTCGTTGAGAAAACTGGTCGCACCAAAGAGGTAGACGTTGCGGCGCTCGCGCGGCGATGGCATTGCTACTCCTATATCAGAAAGACGGGCCCAAAAGCAGAAAGCGCCCGCGGATGCGGGCGCTTTGAAGTGAGCCTCTGACTACTACTCTTTCTTGTATTCTTTCTTGTCTTCGCCGGCGTCGGCGAGAGGCACTTCGCCCTGCTCTTCCATCTGCTTGCGCGTCTCTTCGATGCGCTTGGTGCGGCGCTCTGCCGTCTTTTCCTTCTTGGCTTCGAGTGTCTTTTCGGCGCCCAGCAGCTCGATCCAAGCGGTCTCGGTGCCATCGCCCTTTTTCCACCCCTTGCGGATGATGCGCAGGTAGCCGCCTTCGCGGTCGCCAAAGCGAGGCGCGAGGTCGAACAGCTTGTCGACCGCGGCGCGGGTCATGAGAAAAGCGGCAGCCTGCCGGCGGGCAGCAAGGTCGCCACGCTTCCCCAAAGTGATCATCTTCTCGACGTGCGGACGCATGAACTTCGCCCTGACGGCCGAAGTCTCGATGCGCTCCTCGAGGATGAGCGAGGTGACAAGGTTGCGCAGCAACGCGCGACGGTGCGAGGTGTTACGTCCGAGTTTCCAGGTTGCGATCTTGTGGCGCATGGACTCTTCTCTCTGTCGCCGGATAAAGCCGGCTCGATTCTCTTATACCGGCTGGAGCGCAAGCCTGAAGGCCCGCTCCACCCATGTGTTCTCGCGCGGAGGTGGGC
>JALYLW010000056.1 GCA_030774055.1 Acidobacteriota bacterium | reverse complement strand
GCCCGAAGGCGTGCGCCGTCGCGCCCGCGCGGCGATAGAAGACCTCGAAGGCGCCGGCGGAGAGCGCGGTGTTCAGCACCAGGAAAACGATGGCGGCATAGACGATGGCGATGGAAAAGCTCTTGAGAAATGAGGCGTTGAGCAGCTGGAACTCGCTGAGGAACGCGGCGTTGAAGCCGGTGACCAGGTCGTGTCCGGCGGAGGAGTTGCCGAGATAGTCCGCGATGGCCGCATGCATGGGCGCGGCAACGGCGGCGGCCAGCAGCAGATTCGCAGCAAAGAATATCCACACCATCCACGGATTGGCCGCGGCGGCTCGAAGCCCCGCGCGAATCGCTTGCCCTGCTGTCATCATCTCTCTTTCTCTCTGGCGCCACTACTCTCGCGCGACGCAATGCTTCACCGGTTCCCCGCCGGAATGACCATCTCCAAAACTACGAAAAATACGAGAACGCCAGCAACGCGTTCTGTATCCACACCACCCAACGCAGGTACCACTTATCGGCGGCGAGCTTGGTAGGCGGATCGAGCTGTGCGGTGTTATCGACGCGGTGGATCTCCAGACTCTTGAACAGCGAGTCGGGGTCGGCTTCGGCGCTCACGACTTTCTTCGCGTACTTGAACTTTTTCCAGCGATATTGATTCAGCCCGGCGGGCGCGCCGGCGGCGGGGAGCGTGGGATCGTTCACCGGCCATGTCTCGCGGACTTCGCTGCCATCCGCAAACTTCACGCGAATGATCACGGGGAAGACCATCTCGCCGAGGCGGCGGACAAGGACTTCCGACTCAGCCGCACCTTCGTTCTTGCCGTTCTTGCCGCTCTTTCCGTCCTTGCTCTCTGAGAGCATTGGTGGCGCAGACCCTGGCTGGCCGTTCTGATCGAAGTAGCCCTTCCTGGCAGGCGCGCGGTCGTTGGTGAACGAGACGGAGTAGTCCAACAGGTTCGTCCCATAGAGGGCCTGGTCGAAGAACCACGTCATGTCCTGGCCGGTGACTTCATTCACGGTTGCGACGAAGTCGAGCGCGTCGGGATGCTTGAAGCGCCAGCGCTGGTGATACGTCCGCATGACCCTCGGCCAGACCGGGCCGAGCAGTTTCTCGAGTGTGCGCAGCGTGACCTCGGGCTTGGAGTATGCCTGTGTGCCGTAGCTGGCACGGTTGAGCATGAGCCAGGGGTAACGCTCCATCGCGTCGGTCTTCGCGTTCGCGTAGTAGCTCTCCATCCGGCCATAGCGTTGCAGCCGCGGCACCCACTCCCAGTATTGACCGATGCCGATGGCCGGCTCGCCTGAGCCGGTGAAGAAACCGCTCAGGCTGTTGGTGCCGCGCATCATCCCGAACCATGGATAGCGCGGGACCGGCAGGCGCACCCACGGCGCCGCCGGAAACGGAACGCCGAAGAGAGTCTCGTAGGTATGGTTCGGTCCGTACTCCATCTCGAGGACTTTGCCGGTGGAGTAGGAGTTGAAGCCCTCGTCGAGCCAGGCTTCCTCCATCTCGTTGTTGCCGACGAGGTGGAACCAGAACTGGTGTCCGAACTCGTGGACGATCACGCCCTCGGGATCGAGCTGGTGCTCGGCCGGCCAGTAGTCGGTGCCCGCAGTGATGAAGGTGGGATATTCCATGCCGCCGGCGCCGTCGCCGCCGTAAGGCGGATCGATGACGGAGAGCACGTCGAAGGGATACTTGCCGTACATCAGCCCGAACCACTTGATGCCGGCGAACGCGGCGCGGAAATGCCGCTCGGTCTGCTCGGCGTGCTCGCGCTGGATGAATAGAGTGACCTGGACGTCTTGCAGGCGAACGTCATCGAGCGACGCGCCGGTCTTCTGCGACCATTCTTTCAGCTCCGCCGGCGAGACCTGCTGGTCAGCCTTGAACATGCGCACCAGCTTGAGCACCTGCGAGCGCGGCTGCGTGGTCCAGGCAAAGTCGAAGACGTCTTCCTGATAGTGGTTGTAGGTGGTGGTGCCGCCGGCATTGTCTTTCTTCGAGCGCTCGCTGCCGGTGGCGGCAAGCTCGAAATCCGAGGGCACGGTCAAGGAAACGTCGAAGGTGCCGTAGTCGGCAAAGAACTCGGTGGAGGTGTGGAACTGGTGGCAGTTCCATCCTCCCTTCGCGCGATGGCGCTCGCCGGCCGCCTCGTAGACGCCGGGCTTGGGAAACCACTGCGCGACGAGGAAGAAGTTGTCGTGGAATCCGGTGCGCGCGAAGACGCGCGGCAGCTTCGACGTCCACTCGATCTCGATGGAGACCGAACCGCCCGCGGGGATGGCTTTCGGCAACACGACTTGCAGCACCGTCTGGTCGAAAGGATTGCCGTCGTCGGGCTGGATGTAGCGCATCTGCGCGGTCAGGTCCTGACCATCGACCTTGAGGGAGTGGATCTGGACGTATCCCCAGGCCTGCGCGTCCCCGCTGAACGACACGCGGCGGCTCCTCCCGCCACCCTCGCGCATGAACGTGGAGTAGTTGTTCTTGAAGGCGTTGAGGTAGGTGTGGAATTGGAGGTCAGGGATGGCGTCGCTGGAATGGTTGCGCCACACGATGACTTCGTGGCCCTTGATGGTCTTTGCTTTGGCGTCGAGCCGCGCCTCGATCTTGTACTTCACGATCGGGTCGGGAATGAATCTGGCAAACGCGGGCAGCGAAAACAGGAGGAGCAGTGCAAGCAGCCGGCGAGCATTCATGGCGGGCCAAAGTTTTATCACAGGCGCGGAGAAAGGCCTACCGCGAGCGTTGTCTAGGCGGCGAGGCGGTCACTGCGACGGAGAGATGCTCAGCGGGTGTGGACTCGGCGCAGCCGAGTACCGAAAAAAGAAGACCCGGCGCGGCTTCTCCCCCGAGAATTTTGCGCCAGGTCCCTTTTGTTGTCCTCGAACTTTTTTGAGGACAAGACCGCTCATCTACCAGGGCCGACTTTTGGCGACGGACTCACCGTTGCTCTGTTCCAGGCCGCCACGCTATCAAGATGCGGCCTGCGCGTTATCTGGTCAATTAACTCCTGCGGTTCCTTGTTTACTGTTGAGATAACTGGCGCCGGTGGGACACGACAGGCGGGGATGCAACCAAGACTCGGGTATATACTTGGCCGGTTTTGGTGGCACGACTCCGGGCGGGGGTCCGGAGGGAAAGCAAGCGGGGCACCCTTTCATCTTTTATACCCGCTCCGCGATACGTGGTTCAGGTCTCGCGCGTCGCTCAGTCGCTCATATTCTTACGGCCCCGATCCCATAGTTTTCAGCGAGTGCGCCGGCCTGGCAGGAGGTCCTTTATGGACTTAGCCCTCATTCGTCTCTTCTTTATTGCGGTGCTGGCGCTCGCTTGCTATCTGTTGCAGCCCTTCGGACTAGAGAAGTGGCCGGCGGCATTAGTCGGCGCGCTCATCGGCACCGCCGTGGTCGCCTTCGAGATGCGCCTGCGCGCGGTCAGCCTGAAGCGGCTGATCGGCGCGGTGATCGGCTCGGTCACCGGCATCTTTGGCGCCTTTCTTTTTTCCGCGGTCCTGGGCAGCGCGATCGATCCCGGACACACGCGCAGCTTCCTGCAACTGCTGGTCATGCTGCTGATGGCCTACGTTGGCCTGGTGGTGGGCGCCAACAAGGGCGACCTGCTGAACCTCACGGCGCTGGGCGGGGTGTTCGGCGGCGAGAAGCAGGGCAAGAAGAGTTACAAGATCCTCGACACCAGCGTGATCATCGATGGACGCATCGCCGACATCGCGGAGACTGGCTTCCTCGATGGCGTCATCGTGACGCCGCAGTTCGTGCTGCGCGAGCTGCAACTGGTGGCCGATTCCGCCGACTCACTCAAGCGCAACCGCGGCCGGCGCGGGCTCGACATCCTGCAGCGCATCCAGAAGATCGCCAACCTCGACATCCAGATCGTGGAAGACGACTTTCCCGCCGTCCGTGAAGTCGACATGAAACTGATCGAGCTGGGCAAGAAATACTCCGCCAAGATCGTGACCAACGACTTCAACCTCAACAAGGTCGCGCAACTGCACGGTGTGGAAGTGCTGAACATCAACGAGCTGGCCAACGCGCTCAAGCCCATCGTGCTCCCGGGCGAGGTGATGAAGGTGTTCATCCTGAAAGAAGGCAAGGAGTACAACCAGGGCGTGGCCTATCTCGACGACGGAACCATGGTCGTGGTGGACAACGCGCGCAAGATGATCGGCAAGAACGTGGACATCTCGGTGACGTCGGTGCTGCAGACCACCGCCGGCAAGATGATCTTTGGCAAGTTCGACGAGCGCGGGCTGCCGCCGCGGCAGGAGCCGAAGCCCGATCCGCGCCCGCAGAAGCCGGTGATCATCGAGCGGCCGGCGAACGAGTAAGACCCGGCGCCTGTATACTTTTCGTCCCTTATGAAGGTTGTCGTCATTATTCCGGCTGCCGGACTTGGCACGCGCATGTCCGCGGCCGCCGCGAAGAAGGGCAAGAAGGCGCAGCTGCCGACCAAGCAGTTCGCCGAACTGGGCGGCGTTCCTATCCTCGTCCACACGCTGCGCAAGTTCCTGCAATCACCCCAGGTCGCGGAGATCTTCCTCGCGCTGCGCAAGCCGGAAGCCGAGCAGTTCAAGCTACAGCTCGAGAGAGAGTTGAAGGCCGCGGGCGCGGGCGGGAAGAAGCAGGTGCAGATCGTCGAGGGCGGCGAGCATCGCCAGCAATCGGTGGCGAACGCGCTCGCCCAGGTGAAGGCGGTGGCCGACGACATTGTGCTGGTGCACGATGCGGTGCGCCCGTTCGTGGACAACGACATCATCGCCAGCGTGATCGCGGGCGCACAGAAGCATGGCGCGGTGATCGCGGGCGTGCCTGCAGTCGACACCATCAAGCAGGTGGACCGCACCGCCGGAGGCGCGATCGTCGCTTCCACCATCCCGCGCGAGCGCGTGGTGCAGGCGCAGACGCCGCAGGGTTTCCGCTACGACGTGATCAAGAAAGCTTTTGACGAAGCCGAGGCGGCGGGCTTCCTCGGCACTGACGAAGCGTCGCTGGTCGAGCGCATGGGCCACAACGTCGCCGTGGTGATGGGCTCGCCCAAGAACATCAAGATCACCACGCCGGATGACTTGGAATTAGCCGAGTTCTTCATTGCCCAAGAAGACCGGCGGCGCGCGAGTCTGACAGGCTGATATGCGTATCGGTTACGGCTGGGATTCACACGAGTTCAAGAGGGGCATCCCGCTGATGGTCGGCGGGGTCGCGCTCGAGCACACGCACGGGCTCGCCGGGCACTCCGACGGCGACGTGCTGCTGCATGCCCTCACCGACGCCTTGCTCGGCGCCATCGCCGCCGGCGACATCGGGACATATTTCCCCTCGGATGACGCGCGCTGGAAGGGCGCCGACTCGGTCGTCTTTCTGCGCGCCGCGATGGAGCAGGTGCGCCGCGCCGGCTACATGATCGCGAATGTGGATTCCACACTCATCATGGCCGCGCCGAAAGTCTCGCCGCACGCGAAGAAGATCCAGGCACGGGTCGCCGAACTCTTGCGCATCGAGCCGAACTGCGTAGGGATCAAAGCCAAGACGCCCGAGGGCATGGGCACGGACAACGCCGCCATCGCACACGTCTCGGTGCTGCTGCTGCGCCGCGCCAGGAAGCCGCGAGCGCGCATGGCCGCCGCCGTCCACGCTAAACGTGGCGCCGAAGACTGAAACAACGATTAGCCCGAAGACGAGAACCACAAAGACAAGTTCCCCAGGAAGATCGCGATGAGAAAGCTGCTGGTTGTCCTGTCTCTTTCACTCTCCCTCTGCGCTGCATTCGCGCAAAAGAGCGCGCCCAAGCCGTCTGCGAAATCCGCCGCCGACTGGAGCACGCCGGCGGAGAAGTCCGGCTACCGCACCACGCCGCGCTACGACGAGACCATGGCGTACGTGAAGCGCGTGGCCGCCGCGGCGCCAAAGCAGGTAAAGCTCGAGAGTTTTGGCAAGACGCCCGAAGGCCGCGACTTGTGGGTCGCCGTGCTCTCAAAAGACGGCGTGTTCGATCCCGCGGCCGTCCGCCAGTCAGGACGCGCGGTGATGCTGATCCAGAACGCCATCCACGCCGGCGAGATGGACGGCAAAGACTCTTGTCTCGCGCTGCTGCGCGACATGGTGATCGCCAAGTCGGAAAGCAAGCTGCTTGATAGCGTCGTCGTGCTGATGATCCCCATCTACAACGCCGACGGCCACGAGCGCTTCGGCCCTTACAACCGCATCAATCAGAACGGTCCGGAAGAGATGGGCTGGCGCACGCAGTCGCAGAACCTGAACCTGAATCGCGACTACATGAAGGCCGACGCGCCCGAGACGCGTGCGCTGCTGCGCCTGTTCCAACGCTGGCTGCCGGATTTCTTCATCGACGACCACGTGACCGACGGCGCCGACTACCAGTACGACACCACGTACGCCATCGACGTTGGCCCCGACGTGGCGCCCGCGACGGCCGACTGGCTCGAACACCAGCTCAAGCCGTACATCGAGAAGTCGGTGAGCGACTCCGGACACGTGATCGGCGAATACGTGGGCGTGGGCGAATCGAATCCGCGGGCTGGCATTTCGGTGGGGCAGGATACGCCGCGCTTCTCCACCGGCTACATGGTCGTGCAGAACCGTCCTGGCCTGCTGGTCGAGATGCACATGCTCAAGGATTACAAGACGCGCGTCACCGGGAACTACGAGATCCTGCGCGCCATCCTCGAGGTGATGAACCGCGATGCGGCCAAGCTGGTCGCGATGAATCAGCAAGCCGACGAGGAAACGATCGCGCGTGGCCGCCAGGCGCAGACTGCGGTCTACGTTTCCGGTGCCGATCTGCGCAAGCCGGATGATTTTCCGCTGCGTCTTGCCCCGACGACAGACACCGAGACCTTCCACTTCCTTGGCTACAAGCGCGACACGAAGTCGAGCGAGGTCTCGGGCGGTCTGTGGAACGTCTATTCGCACGCGCCGGAGAACATCGACATCCCGCTCCACTCGAAGCTGAAGATGACGGTGGGTGTCGGCGTTCCGTGGGCGTACATCATCCCGGCGCAGTGGGAGAAAGTCATCGAGGTGCTGCGCACGCACGGCATCGCGATGCGCGCGACCACCGCCGCGTGGTCGGGCGAGGTGGAGACGTATCGCTGCAAGCCGAAGTGGGCGGAGCGTCCGTTTGAAGGACGCCACGTGCTTGGCGGCGGCAGCGAGTTCTCGCCCACGCCTCCGCCGGACTGCCGTGCGGTGAGAGAGAAGCTCGACTTCCCTGCCGGCTCGATGGTGGTGCCGACCGACCAGCGCGCCGCCAAGGTCGCTATCCACTGGCTCGAGCCGGCGGGGCCGGATTCAGCCGTCTATTGGGGATTGTTCGACGCCATCTTCGAGCAGAAAGAATACGGCGAGCCTTACGTGCTCGAGAAACTGGCGCGCGAGATGATGGCGAAAGATCCGAAGCTCAAAGCGGAGTTCGAGGAAAAGGTCGCGAGCGACAAGGATTTCGCGGCGAACGCCTACGGACGCCTCAACTGGTTCTACCAACGCTCGCCGTGGTGGGATCCGAAGTTGGGACTGTATCCGGTGGGCAGGGTGAGAACACTGGAAGGGATCCCGCTCGGGAAATAGGGGCTTGGTGTGGTTGCGGGCTTAGCTCCGGCCTACGCCCGCCGGCTTCTCGCCGCGCACTTGTTGTGCGAGCACGCGAACAACCACGCCATCGAACTGCAAGCCGCTCAACGATTCCAACTCTTCGAGCGCCTGTTGCGTGTTGCGCGTGGGCGCGTACGGGCGCTCGAGGGTCATGTTGGTAAAGACCTCGGCGGCGGCGATGATGCGCGCGCCCAGGGGAATGTCTTCGCCCTTCAATCCGTCGGGATAACCTTTGCCATCGAAGCGCTCGTGATGATGGCGGACGTACAGCACCAGGCGCGTGCTGCCCGGCATGGTGGCGACGATGCGTCCGCCAAGTTCGGCGTGCGTCTTGACCAGGTTGTATTCCTCCACCGAAAGCACGCCAGCCTTGTTGAGGATCTGCTCGGGGATGATGATCTTGCCGATGTCGTGGACGCGCGCGGCGAGAATGAGGTCGGCGACCTCTTCCGGCGACATCTTCATCTCGCGCCCGACGGACTCAGCATAGCGCGCCACCGATTCACCGTGTCCGCTGCAGTAGACCTCGCGCGCTTCGGCGGCGCGGGTTAGCGCCATCACCGCTTCGGTGAGTGCTTCGGCGTTGCGGCCGTCTTTCACCGCGTTGCCCAGCTTGATGAGGGTCTGCACCAGCTCATCCGCGGCGTCTGGGCTGGTGTGCTCGCGCCGCAGGAAGCCTTCTACGTAGCTGGTGACCAGCGCTTTCTGCTGCGCGACCGCTTCGCCTTCGTGGAACTCCTCGACGGTGGAAACGCGATTGCCTCCGGCACGTTTCGAGACGTACATGCCCGCATCCGCGACGCGAATGATGTCTTCGATGGTGGCGCCGTGCAGCGGGAAAGTAGCTACGCCGAAACTGCCCGTGACCTTGCGCTCGTTCAACATGGGATCGGTCGCGATCCAGAGCCGCAAGCGTTCTGCCAGTATCTGAGCCTGCTCGATCGAGGTTTCCGGCATCAGCACCACGAATTCATCGCCACCGTAGCGCGCGACCACGTTCGACTGGCGGACTCTCTGCTCCAGCAGGCGGCCGATGCGGGTGAGGACGAGGTCGCCTTCGAGGTGTCCCATGCCGTCGTTGACCTGTTTGAACTTGTCGAGGTCGATGAGCACCACCGAGAAAGGACGCCCGGAACGCGATGCGCGCTTCCACTCCGACAGCAACGCTTCCGAGAAGTAGCGCCGCGTCTTGATCCCGGTGAGCCCATCGGTGATGGCATGCTGCTGCATCTTCTGGAAGACGAAAGCGTTGTGCAGCGCGGTGGCCAGCAGGTCAGCAAAGGTCTTCAGGATCAGGACTTCCTGCTGCGCGAAGGCGTTCTCGCGCGCGCTCTCGATGTTGAGCACGCCGAGCAGCGTCTCACCGTAGGTGAGCGGCATGCAGAGCACAGAACGCGATTCCGGCATGATGCCCAGCAGGTGCGAGCTGCCGGTATTCTGCTCGAGCGCCATCTCGTTCGAGCGCGCCACGCGGCCCAGGATGCCCACGCCGAGCGGCACGCGCTTGCCCAGCGCCTTCGCCGTGGTGCCGGCCTCGGCCTTGATCTCGATCTCCTTGGTGCCGTAATCGAGGATGCCGATGCCGATGTGGTCGTAGTGAAAGTTCTGCTGGATCTCGCCCACGATCTCGGTGAGCATCTGCTCGGCGTCGTCGGTGGAGATCGCCGTTTTCGAGACGCTGTTGAGGAAGCTGAGATACTTGCCACGGCGCTGCTCTTCGGCGAAGAGACGCGCGTTCTCGATGGCGACAGCGAGCTGCCCGGCGGCGGTCTGCAGCACTTGCAGGTCGCGGTCGCCGAAAGCGTGCTCGCGCCGGTAGTTCAGCACCGCCATCACGCCTACGGCTTCGCTGCCGCGGAAGATGGGAACGCCGCAGAAACTCTTGCTCGGCCGGCCCATCGGCACGATGCCGATCGACCGCCGGACCCCATCCATATTTTCGCGCACCAGCAGCGGCTTGCCGCTGGTGATCACGTACTCACTGATGCCATTCCCCCACTTGCGCGAGCGCTTGGCGACCACGGCGCCGTCTTCCACCTCGAGCTCGAAGCGCACCTCTTCGCGGTCATGGAACGCGACGTAGAAGTTTTCCACGTCGAACAACTGTGAGAGGCCCTGGTAGATGCTCTGCAACACTTCGTCCGCGTCGAGCCGCGAGCTCACCGCCTGCCCGATCTGGGTAAGCATCTGGTACTCGCGGCTGCGGCGCTGCGACTCGCGCACCACCAGGTAGTGCTGCAACGTCATGGCGATCTGCGCGGCCAGCGCCTTTAGCAGCTTGAGGCGCGAAGCGGAAAGCGACGCGCGCCGGCCATGTGGAAAGATGAGCGCGCCGATCACGCGGTCGTTGGTGCGTAACCCGGCCACGGTGAAGGCGTCGATGCCATCGGCGCCAAAGGCGGTGCGGATGGGCAAGGCGTTGGCACGGCGATCGTCTGGCAACGATGCCAGTTGCTGATCGAGATCGAGCACCAGGGCCACACCGCCGGCCGCCGCTGCGACTTCGGCAAAACAATCCGCGCCGCCCTGGCGCTCGATGACCTCGGCGACATTGCGCGAGACGCCGCGCGCCACGGTGGGGAAAACGTCGCGCAGATCCTGGCGGATGCAGATCATGCCGCGCTCCAGGCCGAGTAGCGCGATCAGGCGGTCGAGCAGCTTTTGCAGATGCGGGGCAGCGTCCTCGGCCTCGATCGGCTCTTCCATGGCAGCGTCGAGCCGCGAGAACGCGAGCAGGTTCTCCTGCACGTTGCTACGCTCGTTCTCGAACAGCACCATCACCATGGCGATGCCGAGCAGCATCAGCGGCACCGGGCCCAGCACATGTCCGGCTGCGGTGAGCGCCGGATGCGCTTCGAAGAACTCGTGGAACTGGATGAGCGAGACCAGCGTGGCCCAGAACCAGAGCGCGAACGCCAGGATGCGGTAGCTGAACATTTCTTTCCTGCCACCCGCGATCCAGAAACGGATGCCGCTGTAGATCAGCAGGGCCGAGACGCCGATGGCGACGTGGACGTGGGGAAAGGCCGGGTTGGCGAGCAATGGGGTGCGTCCCCATTTGGCGTCGTAGAACGACCACGCGACCAGCGCCGCGCCGACCAGCAGATAGCGGCCGCGCGGGTGGAAACCTTCATCCACCAGGTCGGTAGAGATGAGGATGCAGAGCGCCGTGAACACGAACAGGAGCCAGCTCAGCCACCCCAGCCACCAGGCGTCATGCACTTCGAAGCGGAAGGCGACCAAGCCGAAGCGCAGCGCATACGCGCCCAAAGCGATCTGCCAGGCGCGGAAGTATGCCTCCGGGGCCTGGCGATGGAGGTAGCTAAACACTCCCAGGAGCAGCAGCGCGATGGCGCCGGGAAGCACAACAGTTCCGATGAGGTCACTACCCATGTAATGAAGGGTCCTATGGTGGCGGCTCGCGTGGGAGAGACGCGGCTGCCGACCGACGATCGTGCCCTGGGGAGGTGCAAACTATAGGCAAATAAGGGTGTTTCGTCAATCAGGCGAAATGCTGGGAAGCAGCCTTCCGGCGCCGCCTTGACGCTTGCTTTCACCGGCCCGTAACATCGAGAACGTCGGGGTTTTCGCGCAAAGTTTTGCGCGTGTTTTGCGCTATGTTTTGCGCGTATTCTCGCGCGTGAATCTCCGGCAACGGTTCGCCCGCAGTCGTGCCCACCCCAGGCCCGTTCCCTGCATGAGTGCATCTGGCAAAATCCGCGTCCGTTTTGCGCCCTCGCCCACCGGCTTCCTGCACGTGGGGAGCGCGCGGACGTTCATCTTCAACTGGCTCTTCGCGCGCCACGCCGGTGGCATCATGATCCTGCGGCTCGACGATACCGACGTCGAACGCAACACCGACGCCAGCGTGGAATCCATCTTCGAGGGGCTGAAGTGGCTCGGACTCGATTGGCAGGAGGAGTATCGCCAGTCCGACCGGCTGGCGCTGCATCGCGAGATGGCGCAGAAGATATTCGAGAAAGGCATGGCGTATCGCGACTTCACCCCGGCGAGCGCCGGTGAAGGCGAGCGCGACCGCTCGGCCGGACCGTGGCTGTTCAACGCCGAGATGCGCGGACTTTCGCGCGAGGAAAGCGACCGTCGCGCCGGTGCGGGCGAGCCGTTCGCGCTGCGCTTTCGGGTTCCGCGAGACGGAGAGGAGACGATTCGGTTCACCGACGCCGTCTATGGCGAACAGGCCAAGTCCACAGCCGATATCGAAGACTTCGCGCTGCTGCGCTCCGACGCCGGGGCCCCCAACCGGCCCGCTTCTGGCCTGGTGGGGTGGGGCGGCATGCCCACGTACCACATGGCATCGTGCGCCGACGACGCGGACATGCACATCTCGCACATCATCCGCGGACAAGACCACCTGCCCAACACCTTCAAGCACATCCTGATCTTTCGGGCGCTTGGCTCGGAACCTGCGCAATTCGCGCACCTGCCGCTCTTGGTCGCGCCCGATGGCGCGAAGCTCTCGAAGCGCAAGCATGGCTCCGTCGTCAGCGTGACCACATACCGCGACGCCGGCTTCCTGCCGCAAGCCTTCATCAACTTCCTCTGCCTGCTGGGGTGGTCGCCGAAGGACGACCGTGAGTTCATGTCGCTCGACGAGCTCACGCAAGCGTTCACGCTCGAGAACATCAACCGCGCGAACGCGGTGGTGAACTTCAAGGAGCCGGCCGCCACGTCGCCCGCAGTTCATTCTGAAGACCAGTTCGACCCCAAGGCGGTCTGGCTGAACGCGAAGTACATCCAGGCCATGCCGGTGGATGAGCTGGCGGAGCGGCTGCTGGCCATCGTTACTTCAAAAACGACGCGGGGGGCGGGCTACGACGTTGACCTCGGGAAGATGAAGCTGATCACGCCGCTCATCCGCGAGCGCATCCGGCTGCTCTCGGACGTGCTGACGGTCGCAGATTTCTTCTTCCGCAAAGACCTTGCCCCGTATGACACTGCTCTGCTCGTCCCGCAGAAGGGCGACCTCGCGATGGCGAAGAAGGTCCTGGAGAAGGCGCGCGAGGTGCTCGCGCAGACCGAGTTCGCGCACGATCTGCTGGATCAGGCGCTGCGCGCCGCGGCGCAGGAGTTGGGCGTGAAGGCAGGACAGATGTTCACGCCTATCCGCGTTGCTGTCACCGGACGCACAGCGTCACCGGGATTGTTCGAGACGCTGACGGTGCTGGGGCGTGAGGTGACGCTGGAGCGCATCGAAAAGGCGCTGGAAAGATTGCCGAAGGAATCACCGCAGGTGAAATGACCGATCCCATCAAACCCGCGACCGAGACGCCGGCCGCCGAGCCGAAGCCCTCGAACTTCATTCGCGACATCATCATCCGCGATCTCGAAGCGAAGAAGTTTGGCGAGGCCGCCATCCAGACGCGCTTTCCTCCCGAGCCCAACGGATATCTCCACATCGGGCACGCCAAGGCCATCTGCCTGGACTTTGGGCTCGCCGACGAATTCGGCGGCAAGACCAACCTGCGCTTCGACGACACCAATCCGGAAAAAGAAGAGCAGGAGTACGTGGACTCGATCATGGCCGATGTTCGCTGGCTCGGCTTCGAGTGGGAGGGCTTGTTCTACGCCTCCGACTACTTCGGCCAGCTGCATGACTGGGCGGTGGAGCTCATCAAGAAGGGCAAAGCCTACGTGGACGACCTTACCGCCGGCCAGATCCGCGAGTATCGTGGGACGCTGACTTCGTCCGGAACGAACAGCCCGTATCGCGACCGGCCGGTCGCAGAGAACCTCGACCTGTTCGAACGCATGCGCAAGGGCGAGTTCCCCAACGGCGCGAAGGTGCTGCGCGCCAAGATCGACATGGCCGCGCCCAACATCAACCTGCGCGACCCGGTGATGTACCGTATCCTGCACGCCGAGCATCATCGGACGGGCACGAAGTGGTGCATCTATCCGATGTACGACTACGCGCACGGGCAGTCCGATTCGCTCGAGCGTGTGACGCATTCGATGTGTACGCTCGAGTTTGCCGACCATCAGCCGCTCTACCGGTGGTACATCGAGCAGCTCGGCATCTTCCCTGCGCAGCAGATCGAGTTCGACCGGCTGAACCTCACCTACACGCTGCTCAGCAAGCGCAAGCTGCTGCAGCTGGTGCAGGAGAAGCGCGTCACCGGCTGGGATGATCCGCGCATGCCCACGCTGAGCGGCATCCGCCGGCGCGGCTACACGCCGGAGGCCGTCCGCACGTTCGTGGGCGCGGTCGGCGTCTCGCGAACGAACGGCACCACGGACTTCGCCATGCTCGAGCACTTCGTCCGCGAAGACCTGAACCAGCGCGCGCGGCGGGCGATGGCGGTGCTGCTTCCACTGAAGCTGGTCATCGACAATTATCCCGAGGGCCAGGTCGAGGAGATGGACGCGGTCAACAATCCCGAAGACGCCGCTGCCGGGTCGCGCAAAGTGCCATTCGCGCGCGAGCTCTACATCGAGCAAGACGATTTCAAAGAAGACCCGCCCAAGGGCTACTACCGCCTCTCTCCCGGACGCGAGGTGCGCCTGCGCTATGGATATTTCGTCACCGCGACCAGCGTGGTGAAGAATGCGCAAGGCGAGGTGGTCGAAGTCCACGCAACCTACGATCCGGCGACGCGCGGCGGCAACAATCCGCCCGACGGACGCAAGGTGAAGGCGACCATCCATTGGGTGTCGGCACAGCACGCGGTCGGGGCTGAGGTCGAAGTTCGGCTCTACGACAAGCTCTTCACCAAGCCTGATCCAAACCAGGTCGAGGAAGGCCAGGACTTCACCGCGAATCTGAATCCGCAGTCGCTCGAGGTCGTCTCCGGCGCCAAGCTCGAGCCCGCGCTCGCGGGCGCGAAGCCGGGTGAGCGCTTCCAGTTCGAGCGCCTGGGATACTTCTGCGTGGACCCCGAAACAAAGCCCGGTAAGCTGGTGTTCAATCGTACGGTGGCGCTGAAAGACAGTTGGGCGAAGGCGGAGAAGCGCAACCAGTAAACCAAAACAGGAGGAGGGGAGGAGAGGAGGTTTTTCTTTTTCTTCACTTAGAAATATAGAAACCTCCCTTCCTTCCTATCCTCACTGTTTTCATTTTCGTGAGCGGTGTAGAGTCTGCTTAGCGAGGAGGGCTTATGTCTCGCTCTCTCGGATTCATCGGACTGATCATCGTGGTGGCCCTCGGCGCGGTGATCTACATGAAGCAGGTGCAGAGCGCTTCATCGCCGGCGGCGCAGGCCGAAGGCGCCGGTGGCAGCCCGCACTCCACCATCGACGTCGCCGGCATCAAGAACGACCTGCTCTCCATCGCGCAGGCGGAGCGGGCGCACATGGCGTCGCAGGGAAGGTACGCCTCGCTCGACGAGCTCGTGTCCGCCGGTGAGTTGAGCATGGTGAAGACGCGCCGGCTGGGCTGGACGTTCTCTACCGACATCGGCGAGCTCAACTTCAAGGTGATGGCAACATACTCCGGCGCGGCGCCGGCAGGCACGCCAACGCGCTTCGTCGTGGATGAGACGATGGCGGTGCGAAGCGAGTAGGTTCTTGCCGGGACTCTTTCCCGGACTAGCGGTGGATGTGCGGGCTCTGCGGCGGATTCTTCTGCGTGGACTTCGGACCCGACTGCACCACAGCATCGCGCGATATCTGCGGCTTCCCCACCACCACGTTGAAGACGATGGGCAGCGTCTTGGGCGGGAAGCAGGCTTTGTCATTGCAGGCTTGATATTTCAGCTCGCCATGGACGGTGTACGGTCCCGTGGTCGCCGAGCGCGACGCGCTGACCTGCGCCGTGATGCGAAAGTCGCCGGAGTAGACGCTCAGCTTGTCCTTGGGCGAGAAGGCGAGCGCCAGCTCTTCGCCTGCGGGATACGCGACTCTGCCGACCATGAGGTCGGTGGGCGGCATGAAGCGGATCTTCGTGGGAATAAGGAACTCCGACTTCGGCGCGCTCGAGTTCACGTGCATCCCTCGCTGCACGCGGAAGTCGAGCTCGAGGATGGCCGGCTTGCCGGCCGCGACGGCCAGCTTCTTCGCCGGCGCCATGGAGATGAAGTGGTCATTGGATGGGGGAGCGACGCCAGGCGCGAGCGACTGCGCGGCGGCGAGCGCCGCCCCGCCGAGCGCCGCCCCGCCGAGCACCCCAAAAACCAGTGCCATCCCGAGCTGGAGCGCCCGCAGTTTCACGGTGTCGCCGTTCCCTTGGTCGCTAAGGCCTTCTTGATATTGTCTTCGATCTCGCTCTTGCTCACCAGTCCCACCACCTTGTCGATGATCTTGCCGTCGCGTCCGATGTAGATGGTGGTGGGCAGGAACTGCGCGCCATACGCGTCGCCGATGGCGTTCCCGCCTTGCAGGATGGTGTAATCCGCGCCTGTCTCCCTGGCGAACTGGCGGATCGTGTCTTCACTGGCGTCGTCCTGGGCCACGCCCACGACTTCGAGACCCTGCGGCCCGTATTGCTTCTGCAGCTCGGCGAACCACGGCATCTCGATCTTGCACGGCCCGCACCACGTCGCCCAGAAATTCAGCACCACGGCCTTGCCGCGATAGCCGGAGAGCTTTACCGGCTTGCCCTGGCTGTCGCTGAGCGACTTGAGCTGGAAGTCAGGTGCAACCGCGCCCTTCACGTCCGCGGGCAGGGTCGCGGCCTGCGGCGCCAGCCCGAAGCTGGACTGCCGCGCCATGCGACGGCCCATCACGAGCATGCCGGCGACGGTGAGGATCACGACGACCATCACGATGGAGTTGCGCTTCACAGAAACTTCTCCGTTAGCGTCCGGAAGATGGGAACCTTGTTGAGCCACACATTCAACAGCCCGAACTTGCCGTAGAACACTAGCACGCCGAGGCAGATAAGCAGCACACCGCTCGCCACCTCGACCTTATGCAGATGCACGCGGAACTTGCCGTAGAAGTGCATGAACCAATCGACGGCCAGCGCGGTGATCAGGAACGGCACGGCGAGGCCGAGCGAGTATACGGCGAGCAGCATGATGCCCCGGGCCACGGTCTCCTGGTCGGCGGCGAACTTCAATACGGCGGCAAGGATGGGGCCGATGCAGGGGCTCCATCCGAAGGCGAAGGCGAAGCCGAGCAGGAACGAGCCCGCGGGCGAAGGCTCGGTCTTCACGCTGTTCAGGCGGGCATCGCGATAGAGGAAGGGGATGCGCAGCAGGCCGGTGAGGTGCAATCCGAAAAGGATGATGACCACGCCGGCAACGTAGAGGATCCATTCCTTGTAGCGTCCGAGGACTTGTCCGATGCCGGTGGCGGCCGCGCCAAAGGCGATGAACACCACGCTAAATCCGAGGACGAAGAGGATGGCGTGCAGCAGCACCTTGCGCTTCAGCGACTTGTTGCCCGCCTGCAACTCTTCCACGCTCACTCCGGAGATGAGCGAGATGTATCCGGGCACCAGCGGCAACACGCAGGGCGAGAGGAACGAAAGCACTCCGGCAAGGAAGGCCGCGATCGGCAATGGCAGGCTGTGCATGGGCTCTTCTTATTCTAACAACCGGCGAGCGTTTCCCCTGTGGGCACAGGGGGGTACGAAGGTGCACTAGCAATAGATTCGGCGCGGCGACGAAAGTCACTTTACCTTCGGCCTGGGCGTCTGGCCGCCGGGCTTCAGGAAGCGAAGACAGGAAGTGCCTGAGGAAAAGTATTTACTCATCGCGCAATTGCAACCACACGTCACTCGGGCTATGCTGCGCTCAGTTCCGCTACCGACCTCATGGCAAATTTCTTCGAGCCGCCTCGTTACATCGCGCTGGAAGGCCCCATCCGAGTCGGCAAGAGCACTTTGGCGAGGATCATCGCCGAACGGCTGAACGCGCAGCGCGTCACCGAGCCGGAAGACAATCCTTTCCTCAACGCTTTTTACGACGACCAGCCCGGTGCGGCTTTCCAGGCGCAGTTCTCGTTCCTCATCCAGCGCTTCGAGCAGTTGCGCGCGCTCGAGGTCGGACCGAACACGCGCAAGACGGTGGTCGCCGACTACATCATCGAAAAAGACAAGCTCTTCGCCAACATCAACCTCTCCGATGAAGAGCTGCGCGTTTACGACCAGTACTACAAGTACTTCCGCTCGCAGTTGCCCACGCCCGACCTGGTCATCTACCTGCAAGCCACGCCCGAGGTGCTGAAAAAGCGCCTGAAGAAGAAGGGCGCGCCCGGCGAGGTCGCCATCTCCGACGATTACATCGAAGAAGTCTCGCGCGCCTACGAGCATTTCTTCTTTCACTACACCTCGAGCGACCTGCTCATCGTGAACACCTCGGAGATCGATTTTGTCGACCGCCACGAAGACCTGCAAGAGCTGCTGCGGCGCGTCTCCGAACCGATCAAGGGGACGCAGTACTTCCTGCCGCTCGGTGCCGACGCCGCCAGCGCTTAAGGGCGATGGCAAAGGCGAAGTTGTTCTGATTCCAAAACAGTCCTGCCTTTCCCTGCGTTCTCAGCGTCGTCTGCGGTAAAAGGGTTCTCGAATGCCATCGCCCGAGAAGCTCGCAAGCGCGATCCAGGACTTCCTTGGCGAAGCTCCCGCCGCCGTGGTGCGCGAGGAGGGCGAGATCACCTTCGACTTTTCCAGTGCGCGCTACAGCGTCTCTGCCGAACACGGCAAATGCGTGCTGCACCTGTGGTCGGGGGAGCGCAATGCGGTGCGGCGCGTAGTGGAAGCCGAACAGAAAGACCGCGTGTTGCGGCTCACGGTGCAGCGTTTCGGCCAGTCCAAGCCGGCGAAGCTCGAGATCTGCCGGGACCGCGACCATCGCACGCCGACGGCGAAGAAATCCGCGCGCACCGCCTACAAGCGCCTGCTCGAGCGCACCCTGGAAAATGCTTTTCCAGACATGAAGCCGGAGCGGCTCACCTCCGCCATGGACTTGGAGAAGTCTTTCGGGCCCGTCTACACGCGCGGCCTGCTGCGCCGCGGCAATTCGGCGTTCGCGGTGCTGGGCGTGAACACCCAGGAAACGCAGGCATCCGTGGACGCCGCGCTGACCTTCGGCCTGCTCTGGCTCGACGATTGCCGCCGCCGCGATGCGGCGAAGCGCGTGGTCGAAGGCCTGAAGCTATTCGTGCCGCCGCGCACCTCGGGGATCGTGCGCGAGCGCATGGCCCACCTCGACCACGACGCAGCGAAGTTCGCGCTTTATGAGTTGAACGAGCGCGAGCTGTCGGTGGAAGAGATCGATGGACGCGATCGTGGGAATGTAGCAACGCGATTGGTGCGCGCGCCCGACGAATCCGCCGCCCGCGAACGCTTCCACGAGCAGACGGAGCGCGTCCGCGGAATCGTCCCTGAGGCCGAGGCGGTGGTGCTGAACGGCACGGAGATGGCTTACCGCCTGCACGGCCTCGAGTTTGCGCGCGCGCGCATCGCGGCCATGCCAGGCTCGTTCCAGAATGCCGCCGAGCTCAGCTTCGGCCCGCCGCCGCAGGAGACCCTGCTGACTGACGACACTGCCGCCGACTTCAAACGCTTCGCGCGCATGTTGGCCATGGCGCGCGTGGCGCACGCCGACCGCACGAACCCGCTCTACCGCATGCATCCGGAACGCTGGCTGGAATCGCTGGTCGCGCGCGACTTGGCTAAGCTCGATGGGCGGCTGCTCTCCGCGCCGGTGTATTCACAGGTGCCGGCATTCTCGGCCAGCGATCGCGCGATGATCGACGTGCTCGGTGTGACGCACGAGAACCGCCTCGCCGTGATCGAACTCAAGGCCGATGAAGACATCCACCTGCCGCTGCAGGGGCTCGACTACTGGGCACGCGTGCAGTGGCACCACCAGCGCGGTGAGTTTCGCAAGTTCGGCTACTTCCCGGCGCTGGAAGGAAGGCGCGAACTCTCGCCCGACCCGCCACTGCTGCTACTGGTGGCGCCAGCGCTGCGTGTGCATCCCGCGACCGACACGCTGCTGCGCTACATCTCTCCCGAGATCGATTGCGAGCTGCTGGGCATCGACGAGCGCTGGCGTGACGAGCTCAAGGTGGTCTTCCGGAAGCGGACACAACGTATGTGGCCCGGGCGCGGCGCGGCCGCGCCTTAGACAAGCCGACCCG
>JALYLW010000055.1 GCA_030774055.1 Acidobacteriota bacterium | reverse complement strand
GTCGAGGAAGCCCTAGCGCACCAAAGATGCCCGACAAACCAAAACTCGGACTCATCGCCGGCAACGGCAAGTTCCCCTTCCTCGTTGCGGACGCCGCTTCGGCCCAGGGCTATCAGCTCGTCGTCGTCGCCATCAAAGAAGAAGCCTCGCCCGGCCTGGAAAAAAAAGTTCCGGGCCTACACTGGCTCTCGCTCGGCGACCTCTCCAAGCTCATCGATACCTTCAAGCGTGAAGGCGTGACTACCGCCGTGATGGCGGGCCAGGTGAAGCACAAGCAGATCTTCAGTGCCATCAAGCCAGACTGGCGGCTGGCCAAGCTGCTGTTGTCGCTCACCACGCGCAACACCGATTCGCTCATCGGCGCGGTGGCAAAGGTACTCGAGGAGGAAGGCATCCACCTCATCAGCTCCACCGCGCTGCTCGAGCCGCTGCTGGCGAAGCCGGGTGTGCTCACCAAGCGCGCGCCCACCGAAGCGGAAAACGCGAACGTCACCTACGGACGCGCCACCGCCCGCCACCTCGCACGATTCGACATCGGCCAGACGGTCGTCATCGCCGACTCCGCCTGCGTCGCGGTCGAAGCCATGGAGGGAACCGACGCCACCATCCTGCGCGCCGGCGAGCTGATGCGTTCGCTCTCCGGCGCGGCCTCCACGCTCAGCCGCGCGCTCACCGTGGTGAAGGTCGCAAAGCCGGAGCAGGACATGCGCTTTGATGTCCCCGTGATCGGCGTGGCGACCATCGCGACGATGCAGCGCGCCGGCGCCACCTGCCTCGCCATCGACGCCGGCAAGTGCCTGCTGCTCGACGGCGACAAGGTCATCGCTGCCGCCGACGCCGCCGGCGTCACGATCGTTGCCGCCTGAACAACGGCCTTACGCCGCGCTTCGACCCTCAGCGCCGTTCTCCAGGTTCAGCGCGACTTCGTCCCAGTTCACGACCTCCCACCACAGCTTCAGGTACTCGTCACGCTTGTTGTGATATTTCAGGTAGTAGGCGTGCTCCCACAGATCGTTGCCGAGGATGGGATGAAGCCCGTCCATGACCGGGCTGTCCTGGTTGGGCGTGGTGATGATCGCGAGCGCGTCCGCGGGACCGCGCACCAGCCACACCCAGCCGCTGCCGAAGTGCGCTTCGCCGGCCTTCTGGAATTTCTCGCGGAACGTGTCGAGCGAGCCGAAGTGCTTCTCGATCTCGCGCGCGACGGACTTGCCCGGGCTGCCACCGCGTTTCGGCGTCATCAGCCGCCAGAACATTGAGTGGTTGAGGTGTCCGCCGCCGTGGTTGCGCACCGCCATGCGGATCTGCTCCGGCACGGATTCGATCTCGGCGATCAATTCGCGGATGGGCAGTTTGGCGAGCTCGCTATAGGGTTCCAGCGCCTCGTTCAAGTGGGTGACATATGCGGCGTGATGCTTGTCGTGGTGCAGCTTCATGGTCTCGCCGTCGATGATCGGTTCCAGCGCGTCGTAGGCGTAGGGAAGTGCAGGCAGTTCGTACACAGGGAAGTCTCCCTTCTTGCTCTCTGTTTGGATTCGCCTCGCAGCGCGGGAGATTCTGCAGGTGAGCTGGATTTTGTGAGTGCCCGCTGCATCTGCGACAATCACTCTCTTGCCTCCGCAACATAAAACGCGCATAGCCGTAGTCGGCGCAGGCGCTTTTGGGCGCAACCACGCGCGCGTCTATCACGAGCTAGCGCAGCAGGATGCCGCGCTCGAGTTCGTTGCCGTGGTGGACGCCAACGTCGGACGCGCCAAAGAGGTCGCTCGCCAGTTCGGCGCGCAGGCCTTCGCGACGGTTGCCGGCCTGAAGGGCAAGGTAGACGCCGCCACCGTCGCGGTACCCACGGTCGCGCACCTCGAAGTCGCGCAGCAGCTGATGCGCGACGGGATCGACGTGTTGATCGAGAAGCCAGTCGCCTCCTCGTTGAGAGAAGCCGACGAGCTCATCAAGCTGGCCAGACAGCATCAGCGCATCGCGCAGGTCGGCCACCTCGAGCGCTTCAACCCGGCGGTGCGCGCCACCGCGAAGCTCATCACCAAACCGATGTTCTTCGAGGTCCACCGGCTCTCGGTGTTCACGCCGCGCGCGCTCGATGTAGACGTGGTGCTCGACCTCATGATCCACGATCTCGACATCGTGCTTTCGTTCGTGGACTCGCCGGTCAAGGAAGTGCGCGCCGTCGGCCTTCCCATCTTGTCTGACAAGGTGGACATCGCCAACGTGCGCATGGAATTCGATTCCGGATGCGTGGCGAACTTCACCGCCAGCCGCGTCTCGACGGAGCGCATCCGCAAGCTGCGCTTCTTCCAGCCGCACCAGTACGTCTCGCTCGACTACACCCGGCAGGACGTGGTTGTGTTCACCGTAGGCGACGGAAAAGGTGAAGCGCCGCCGCCGGCCCCCGGACTGGCCGAGGTCGACGCCGCACGTCATTCATCAGCCCATCCGTCCGGTCCGGAGATCCGTCCCTTCAAGCCCGAAGTGACGCACGAAGAGCCGCTGCACGCCGAGCTGCGCGCCTTCTTGCACGCCGTCCGGACGCGCACACAGCCCGTCGTGCCACTTGAGGAAGGCCGCCGCGCGCTCGCGGTCGCGCTCGAAATCCTCGCCGCCATCCGCGACCATAGCCGCCGCATCGGGTTCTAGACTGCAGTACCCGGTACCCAGTACCCGGCAAGGCGACCCGCGTAATGTCTTGCCCCTAATCGCGGGCGGAAATCGTCTAATAAGGACGAGTTACCGGGTACGCACCGCTGCTTGGTGCGAGAATAGAAGACGCGAGAATAGAGAGAGAGACAAGTTCCTCCGGGTACTGAGTACCGGGTACTGGGCACTGACAGATGGCGACCGTTTCCACGCAAAAACGCGAGGTGCAGCTCGACCTTTATCCCCGGCCGGTGGAGCCGTTCGTCCCGCATTTCGAGCAGGTCGAGGGACGCTGGACGTGGCGGCACTTCGTCGCGCTGACCGGTTTCTCCATCCTCCTCCACATCGTGTTCGTGTTGTTGATCGTGGCCGTGATCGTGGCGCTGCCCAGGAACAGCCCCATCGTGCTGACGGCGCGGCAGCTGCTCGCGAAAGACGATTCGGTGCAGTACCTGCAACTCGCGCCAGACCAGCAGAAGCTGGTCGAGCACCCGAAGACGAACGTGATCAGCGACAAGGACCGCATGACGTCATCGCGCGCGCCTTCGATCGACCGCAAGACGCTCGACCGGCTGGCGGATAACCTTCGCCGTGGCGCGCCCTCTCCGGCGGCCACCAACGCGGTGTCACCGCAGGCGCCCCAGCCGCAGCAGCAGCCGGCGCCGCAGTCCGGTCCACCCGCGCAGCCGAGTACCCAGCAGCAGATCGCGGAGCTTCATTCTCCCGCGCTTCCCGGACGTGGCCGTGCGCTGCCCGATTTCGGCGGTCCGGCGAGCGCCGGCGCGGTGATCCAGCAGGCAGCGCGCGCCGCTTCAGAGCAGCGTGGCGGCGGTGGTGAGAGTGGCGACTACGGCTCGGGACCGGCTTTCGCCAAGACGGCACAGCGCGGTGACTTTGAAGTGCTCAGCGACACCCTCGGCGTGGACTTCGCGCCTTACCTGCAGCGCATGCGCCTGCAGATCATGAACAACTGGATGAACCTCATCCCGGAAGCCGCGCGCGCGCCGCTGCGCAAGAAGGGGCTGGTGGTCATCGAGTTCAGCGTGCTGAAGGATGGCACGGTCACCGGCGTCCGCCTGGTCGGGCCTTCCGGAGACATCTCGCTCGACCGCGCCGCGTTCGGCGCCATCACCGCTTCCAACCCCATGCCGCAACTCCCCACCGATTTTCGCGGCGACTACTTCACCGTCCGCGGCCGCTTCTTCTATAACCCCGATCGCAACGAGATGCAGTAAGCGCCACTCCCGGTAATAGAATCGCGAGATGCGCGCGCGGCGTCATGACGTGCTCGGACTTGTGGCCATCGGCGTCCTTATCCTGCTGTTCATCCTGGCGCGCTCCTGGCGGCTCATCCATTGGAGCTGGCGGTGACGCCTCTGCAGGAACCAGTCGCCATCGTCATCCTTGGCCCCACCGGCAGCGGGAAGACGGCACTCTCGCTCGCGCTGGCGGAGAGGTTTTCGGGCGAGATCGTCAACTGCGACTCGGTCGCCATCTATCGCGAGTTCGAGATCGGGACCGCGAAGCCTTCGAAACACGACCGCGCCCGCGTGCCGCACCATCTCTTCGATATCGCCGCGCCCACCGAAGAGTTCACCGCCGGCGAATACTCGCGGCGCGCCCGCGAGGTGTTGGCCGAGATTGCTGAGCGCAAGAAGCTGCCCATCATCGTCGGCGGCACCGGGCTGTATCTGCGCGCGTTGCTGGACGGCCTGTTCGCTGGACCACCGCGTTCGGAAGAACTGCGCGCGCGTCTCCGTGCCGATGCGCAAGACAAAGACAAAGGCCCGCAGCATCTGCACCAGATGCTCGCGCGTCTCGATCCCGGCGCAGCCGGGCAGATCCACAAAAATGACGTCCCCAAGCTGATCCGCGCGATAGAAGTCGCGCTGACCGCGGGACGTCCGATGACCGAACTGTGGCAGGCCGGCCGCGAGCCGTTGCGCGGCTTCCGCATCCTGCGTCTCGGCCTCGACCCTGAGCGCAACGCCCTCTACGCCCGGCTCAACCAGCGCGCCGCGCAGATGTTCGAGCGCGGCCTGGTGGAAGAAACCAAGGCCCTGCTCGAGAAGTATGGCGAGGCCGCGCGGCCACTCGCTTCGCTCGGGTACAAGCAAGCGATGCAACTCTTGCGCGGCGAGAGCGACCGCAAGCTCGCCATCTGGGCGGCGCAGCAGTCGCACCGCAACTATGCCAAGCGGCAGCTCACGTGGTTCCGCCGCGAACCGGATGTCTGCTGGCTGAAGGGCTTTGGCGACGACGCTGCCATCACTGAGCAGGCGGTTGAGCTGGTGGGCCAGCGACTCGCGACTAGCGACTAGCGACTAGCGACTGCATTTGTTATCGTCGCTGTCTCATGCTGCGCCGCCTGACTGCGCTCTCCCTTCTCGCTTGCACACTCTGCTCCACATCGGCCTTTAGCGAAGACAAGTTCCAGCAGCCTGGGCCCGTCCAACTCACCAAAGAGGGCGACCGGTGGGCGGAGAAGACGCTGCGCCGCCTCACACTCGAAGAGAAGATCGGGCAGATGCTGATGGTGCGCGCCATCGTCGAGTTCCGGAACGTCGCCAGCCCGGAGTTCCAGCAGATGACGGCGCAGGTGCGGCGCTTCCACCTTGGCGGACTGCTGCTCACCGCGCCGAGCGACAGCGGCTTCGTCTTTCGCAACCAGCCTTACGAGGCGGCGATGCTGGTGAACGCGCTGCAGCGCGAGTCTGACGTCCCGCTCATCTTCGCCGGCGACTTGGAGCGCGGACCTTCGATGCGCTTTCAGGGCGTGACGCAGTTTCCCTCCGCCATGGCTTTCGCCGCGGGCAGCGATCCCGCGAATGTCGAACGCTTCGCGCGCATCGTGGCCACCGAGTCGCGCGCGCTCGGCGTGCAGTGGAACTTCTTTCCCGTGGCCGACGTGAATTCCAATCCCATCAATCCCATCATCAATACCCGTTCGTTCGGGGAGGATCCGCGGCAGGTCGGTGATCTCGTCACCCGCTACATCCGCGGCTCGGTCGCGGGTGGCATGCTCACCACCGCCAAGCATTTCCCCGGACACGGCGACACCTCGACCGACAGCCATCTCGAATTCGCCATCGTCACCGGCGACCGCGCGCGGCTCAATGCCGTCGAGCTGGTACCCTTTCGCGCCGCCATCGGTGCCGGCGTGGACGCGGTGATGGTGGCCCACGTCACTGTGCCGGCGCTCGATCCCGACCCGAATCGTGTCGCGTCCACTTCGCCCGTCATCATCAGCGACCTGCTCAAAGGCCAGCTTGGCTTCCAGGGACTGGTCGTGCCCGACGCGCTCGACATGGCCGCGCTCACCCGGCTTTATCCTCAGTCTGGCCGCGCTGCGGTCGAGGCGGTGAAGGCCGGCAACGACATGGTGCTGCTGCCGGTG
The DNA here is from genome assembly GCA_030774055.1 of Acidobacteriota bacterium. Classification (NCBI taxonomy): domain Bacteria; kingdom Pseudomonadati; phylum Acidobacteriota; species Acidobacteriota bacterium. Next base: position 6,125 of record JALYLW010000055.1, on the reverse strand, counting down.
GACCTCGAAGCTGCCTTCAACGCGCTGGTCGCCGCGGTGCGTGCGGGCGAGATATCCGAAGCGCAGATCGATGCCAGCGTGCGCAAGATCCTGAATGCCAAGGCCGCCGTCGGACTCTATCGCGCCCGCCTGGTGGATGTGGCGCAGCTCGACCGCGTGCTCGCCCAGCCCGAGAATGTGCAGTTCGGTCAGGAGGTAGCGCAGGCCGCCATCACGCTGGTCCGCGACAACGGCAGGCTGCTGCCGCTTAAGAAGGTTGGAACCACGGCGTCCGCCTTGCCGTATGGACAAGTAGAGGCGCCGCCGGCGCCAGTGCTCGCGGTGTTGTTGCTCGAGGACCTGCGCAGCGAGACCGGACGCGTCTTCGAGCAGCAACTGAAGGCGCGCGTGCCGGGAGCGCGCGTGGTCTGGCTCGATCCGCGCAACACTGCGGCGATGGCGCCGCAGGTCGTGGACCTGGCACAACGCGCCGATGCGGTGATCGTGGCGGCCTACGTGGTCGCATCCGGCGGCAAGTTCGTGATCATCAACGGCAAGGCGGTGAACACCGTCGGACTGCAGGAAGGCCCCTCGAATCTCGTCAAGGCCATCTTGCAGGTCGCGGCGGCGAAGACGGTGCTGGTCAGCTTGGGGAATCCGTATCTGGCGTCGGGGTTCCCGGAAGTACAGAATTACGTTTGCACCTATTCGAACGTCGCCGTCTCCGAGGTCGCGGCGGTCAAGGCGCTGTTCGGCGAAGCGCCCATGGCCGGACGCTTGCCGGTTACCATCCCCGGTATCGCCGCCCGCGGCGCTGGGGGCGGCGGCGCGGGCCGGCCAAACGTGGTCACAGTCAGCCGCCAGGGAGGAACATCAAATGTCCACTTACGGGATTAAATGGTTTACGAGACCCACTCTCACTGCTTCGCCCCTGCGGCGCGTACTCGGCGCAGCCACCGTGGTTGCGAGCGCGGCCCTGCTGCTTTCGCTCGCCGGTTGCGAGATCAATAAGACCGACAAGGAAGGCAAGAAGGGCGTCGAGATCAACACGCCGTTCGGCGACTTGAAGGTGAAGAACCAGGCCGAAGCCAAGGATACCGGCCTTCCCGTCTACCCCGGCGCTTCGCTCAAGCCGAACGATAAAGGGAATGGCGATAAGAACCAGGCCACCGTCTCGCTCAGCCTCTTCGGTCTCAAGGTCGCAGTGGTCAGCTATGTGACCGACGACTCGCCTGACAAAGTGGTCACGTGGTATCGCGACCAGTTGAAGCCGATGGGGAAGACCATCGAGTGCACCGGCTCGGGCCGCGACATCGGCGACGTCGACATCCATTCCGGCAAGAAGGACAACAACGACAAGGACGACGAGGATAGCCCCGTCACCTGCGACAAGCAGACCGGCCACAGCGGCCGCAAGACCACGGAATTCAAGATGGGCACCGAGCGTAACCAGAGAGTCGTTGCCATCAGCGAGCGCAAAGACGGCAAGCCCGGCGCGGAGTTCGCACTCGTCCGCGTGATCGTAGGCAAGAATCCCGAGGGCGACACTCTGTAGGAGCAGTACACAGTACCCAGTACCCAGCAACCACCAAATGCCTCGGCTTTTAGCCCTGCGAAACGGCGCACCCGAAAGGGTGCGCCTTTGTTTTTTCTGCGTACCGCGTACTGGGTACTGCGTACTGCTCCGTGTTACCTTGAACCCCTCATGCAGACCGCTTGCCATCGTTGCGGTGCCATGCTCGACGAAGGGACAGCATTCTGTCCCTCGTGCGGCGCCCCACAGATCCGCGTGCATCCGAGTTTGGCCGATTCTGCCGCCACTCCGCCCCTGCCGCCGGGGACACCCGGCAACATCCAGCCCGCCGCGATACCGGTCATGGCGGGGACGCCACGCGTCGATTGGAGCGTCGCCTTCAAGGCCGCGGCGCTGCTGGGGCTCCTCGCCGGTATCCCTTCCTCGCTTCGCTTCGTCTCCGCCGGCTGCTGCTTGTGGGTCATCGGCGGCGGCGCGCTCGCCGTGATGATGTACCGGAAGTGGAAGCCAGGCGCCCTGGTCACCGCTGGCATGGGCGCGCGCATCGGCGCGGTGACGGGCTTCTTCGCCTTCGTCTTCTGGCTGCTCTTCCAAGTGGTGGTGGTCTCCGCTCGCGGCACGGGTGAGTTCCGCCGCCAACTGATGCAGCAGATGCAAGAGGCGGCCGCCAAGAATCCCGATCCCAATGCACAGCGCGTGATGCAGCAGATGAGCACTCCCGAGGGCGTGGCCATCCTGGTCACGGCCATGGTGGTGGTGGTCCTCGTTGCCTTCATCATTTTTGGCGTGATCGGCGGGGCGGTCGGCGCGGCCATTTGGGGACGACGGCAAACATCCTAGAATCAATCACTTAGACAGGGACTCACGCAGTAACTTGCCCGTCACCCACGGGACGGGTATTATCTCGCTTCCCCCGAAATCCCAGGCAAACGTGACTAAGATGAGCTCGCTGCCAGCCCCGCGCCAGCCGCTGTTGCACGAGAAGGCGCAGTTGATGTCCGCCTCCGAGATCGAGCGCACCCTCGTGCGCCTGGCCCACGAGATCACGGAGAAGACCGGGGTGGAGAAGCTGGCGCTGGTCGGCATACGGCGGCGCGGCGTGCCGTTGGCCGAACGCCTGGCCAAGCTGATCCAGCAGATCGAGCGCAAGAAAGTTCCCGTGGGCACGCTCGACATCACGCTCTATCGCGACGACCAGACGGTCGTCGGCCCCAAGCCGGTGGTCAACAAAGGCGAGTTCGGATTCGATGTCACCGGCATGGATGTGATCCTGGTCGATGACGTGCTCTACACCGGACGCACCACGCGCGCGGCGATGGACGCGCTCTTCGATCACGGCCGTCCGCGGCGCGTGCAGCTGTGCGTGCTCATCGATCGCGGACATCGCGAACTGCCCATCGAGGCGGCTTACGTCGGCCGCGCGGTGCAGACCAAGCCGCTCGAGATGATCGAGGTCCAGCTCGCGGAGACCGACACCACGGAGAAAGTCCTGCTGGCGGAACGCGAGCCGGCAGGCAAGAAACGATGAGCCGGAACAATCGGCGCTCGCTGCTCGGCACGGAGAGCCTGTCGCCCGAAGAGATTCAAAGCCTGCTGCGGCTGGCCCGCCGCATGCAGTCCTCAAAACCCCGCCCGCTCCTGCGCGACAAGCGCGTGGTGCTGCTGTTCTATGAGGCATCCACGCGGACGCGCATCTCTTTCGAATTCGCCGCCCAGGCTCTGGGCGCGCAGACGGCCATCGTCACCGCCACCGCTTCCTCCATCGAAAAAGGCGAATCGGTCATCGATACCGGTTACACCGTGCGCGCGCTGGGTGCGGACTGCGTCGTCATGCGACATCCGGCGAGCGGCGCGCCCCACCTCATGGCCCGCCATCTCGACGTTCCGGTGATCAACGCCGGCGACGGCATGCACGAGCATCCCACCCAGGCACTGCTCGATGCCTACACCATCCTCAGGCACAAGCCGAAGATCGCCGGGCTGAAGGTCGTGATCGTGGGCGATATCTACCACTCGCGCGTCGCACGCTCGGCTGTCTATCTGCTCGCCAAGCTGGGCGCGCAGCTCACGCTGTGCGGCCCGCCGGAGTTGTGTCCGGAAGTCGCGGCCACGCTCTCCCCCAACGTCACCGTGACGCGGCACCTCGAAGGCGCGCTGCGCGGCGCTGACGTCATCATGATGTTGCGCGTGCAGAAAGAGCGCCTCGGCACCTTGCAGCTCCGCCTCGATGACTACATCGGCTACTACCAGCTCACCGCCGAGCGTCTGAAGCTGGCGCGTCGCGAAGCCCTGGTGATGCATCCCGGCCCGATGATCCGCGGCCTCGAGATCACCGCCGAGGTCGCCGACGGACCGCAATCGGTCATCCGCGAGCAGGTGGCGAACGGCGTCTACGTCCGCATGGCCACGCTCGCCACCGTGATGGGGGTTGCCGGATGACCGCCGCGAAGAAAGTTCCCGCGTCCCCCACGCTGCTCATCCGGGGTGGACGCGTCGTCGATCCCGCCAACAAGATCGACGCCGAGATGGATATCCTCGTGCGCGATGGCAAGGTCGCCGAGATCTATCCGCGGGGCAAGGGCAAGGGCGGCGACGAGACCTTCGACGCGCGCGGCTTGATGGTCGCGCCCGGATTCATCGACCTGCACGTCCATCTGCGCGAGCCCGGCCAATCGCACAAGGAATCCATCGCCACCGGCACGCAGGCTGCCGCGGCGGGCGGATTCACCTCCGTCTGCACCATGCCGAACACGCATCCGGTGAACGACTCCCCGGAGACGACGGCCTGGATCCGCGACCCGCAGCGTGGCGCCGTAGTCAACGTTTTCCCCGTCGCCGCGGCGACGCTCGGCTCGCAAGGCGAAAAGCTCACCGACTTCCGCGCGCTGCAACGCGCCGGCGCAGTCGCCGTTTCCGATGACGGACGCCCCATCTTCGAGGACCAGATCATGCGTGACGCCCTGCGCGCCGCCGCGCAGGCCGGCATCCCCGTCATCCAGCACGCCGAAGACACACGCCTGACCAAAGATTGTCCGATGAACGATGGTCCCGCCGCGTTCAAGCTTGGCCTCCGCGGCTGGCGCAACGAAGCCGAGTGGGCCATCGTGGAGCGCGATTGCGAACTCGCGCGCTCCACCGGCGCGCAGCTGCACGTGGCGCACATCTCGACTTCCGGTTCGCTCAAGGCCGTCCGCAAAGGCAAGAAGAACCGCGCCAAGGTGACGTGCGAGATCACGCCGCACCACTTCACCCTGGTGGACGCCAACATCGGCGACTACGACACCAACTTCAAGATGAATCCGCCGTTGCGCACCGGCGCCGACCGCGAAGCGCTGCTGGTCGGGCTCGCCGACGGCTCCATCGACGCCATCGCCAGCGACCACGCGCCGCACGCCGTCCACGAGAAGGAGGTCGAGTTCGAGCGCGCCGCGTTTGGCATCACCGGCCTCGAGACGGCCTTTGGCCTCGCCATCCTCAAGCTGCATCGCGAGCGCAGGATCCCTATGGTGCGCATCGTCGAACTGTTTTCCACCAATCCGGCGAGGATCATCGGACTCAAAGGCCGCGGGACGCTGGCCAAAGGTTCCATCGCGGACGTCACCATCTTCGATCCGCAGAAGCGCTGGACGTTCGAGGCGGCGAGGTCGCTCTCCCGCTCGAAGAACACGCCCTTCAACGGATGGCAACTGGTCGGTAAGGCGGTCGCGACCATCGTGGGCGGAAAATTCGTCTACCGCTCCGTTTAGCCGCGAAGCCTGTCATTCCGAGGGATCTGCTCCCCCTAGCGACGATGGGGATCTCCTACCCCATATGCATTCCACCGTTCACGCTGAGCACGTGTCCGGTGATATAGCCCGCCTCTTCGCTGGCCAGGAAGCGCACCGCATTCGCGATGTCGATATCGGTGCCGGTGCGGCCGAGCGGGATCATCTTCAGTACCTGGTCTTTCATCTCCTGCGGCAGGTCCTTGGTCATTTCCGTCTCGATCCATCCCGGCGCCACGGCGTTCGAGGTGATGGAACGCGAGCCCACCTCGCGCGCCACCGACATCGTCAACCCGATCAGCCCTGCCTTCGACGCCGAGTAGTTCGCCTGCCCGCTCTGCCCGATCTGCCCGAAGATAGACGTGATGTTGATGATCCTGCCATAGCGCTGCTTCAACATCGGAGTGACGGCCGCCTGTGTACACAGGTAAGCGCCGGTGAGGTTGGTGTTCATCACCGCGTCCCAGTCGGCGCGCTTCATGCGCATGATGAGCTGGTCGCGCGTGATGCCGGCGTTGTTCACCAGGATATCGAGCCGCCCGAACTTCGCCACCGCGGCCTTGAACACGGCTTTGACCTCGTCCTCATTGGCCACGTCGAGCTTGAAGGTCTCGGCCTGGCCACCGGCAACCAAGATCTGCGCTTTGGTGGCGGCGAGCTTCTCTTCATTGCGCGCCGCGAGCGCGACCTGCGCTCCGCCTGCGGCCAGCAGCAGCGCGCACGCGCGCCCAATGCCTTGCGACGCTCCTGTGACCAGCGCGACGCGCCCTTCCACACCTGGCATCTTCAGTCCCTCCCGCGCTACGTTTTCTAGGACTCGCCCTCAGCCGTGGGGATTATACCGAGCG
>JALYLW010000054.1 GCA_030774055.1 Acidobacteriota bacterium | reverse complement strand
CCGCGGCGGGCGAGTGCAGCGCGAGGGCGACGCAGCCCGCAACGCGGGCGTTGCGGCGACCTCGATCAAGAGACGATGGCCCAAAAGCTTCGCACCGACGCGCGGCAGCGGCTGTACCTACTCGCGGGGCTGCTTTGTTTCTGGATGCTCGCCATCGGCGCGCGTCTCGTCTACCTGCAAGTCTTTCACTACGGCGATTTCGCCAAACAAGCGCAGCGGCAGCAGCAGCGCTCGATCGACGTTGCTCCCATCCGCGGCGTGGTCTACGACCGTAGCGGACACGAGCTGGCGATGAGCGTGAGCGTGGACTCGATCTTCGCCGTCCCGTCCGAGATACCCGACCAGCAATCGACTGCCGAGGTCCTCGCCAAAGTATTAGGCACCGATGCGGATGACGTGCTTGCCCGCCTGCGCGGCTCGCGCGCCTTTGCCTGGGTGGCGCGCAAGGTGGACAACGACACCAGCGAGCGCGTGCGCGCGCTCAACCTGCGCGGCATTTATTTCCAGAAGGAATCGAAACGCTTCTACCCCAAGAACGACCTGGCCGCGCCCGTGCTCGGCTATGTGGGCCTCGACGACGCCGGGCTGAGTGGGGTGGAGCGCGAGTTCGACCAGCGACTGCGGGGCAAGCCGGGGCGCATGCTGATCACGATGGACGCCAAGCGGCGCTGGTTCGGTTCGGTGGAACGGCAGCCGCAGCCGGGCGACAACCTGGTGTTGACCATCGACGAGAAGATCCAATACATAGCCGAGCGCGAACTCGCAGCGGCGATGGCGCGGACGCACGCGGCGGCGGGCACGGTCATGGTGCAGAATCCGCATACCGGCGAGATATTGGCGCTGGCGAGCCGCCCGTCATTCAATCCCAACGCCTTGCGCGGCGTGACGCCGGAGCAGTTGAAGAACCGCGCGGTGAGCGACGTCTATGAACCCGGCTCCACGTTCAAGGTCATCACCATCGCGGCAGCGCTGGAAGAGAGGATCACCAACCCCGACGAGTCCATCGACTGCCAGAACGGCGAGATCTACATCGCCGGGGTGCGCATCCGCGACCACGCAAAGTTCGGCAACCTTACGGTGAGCCAGATCCTGGAACATTCTTCCGACGTGGGCGCGATCAAGCTCGGCCTGCGCCTGGGCGAAGAGCGCTTCGACCGCTACATCCGCGGCTTCGGTTTCGGCGCGCAGTCGGGCGTGGAGCTGCCGGGCGAGACGCGTGGCATCACCAAGCCGGTCTCGCGCTGGTCGAAGGTCTCGATCGGCGCCATCTCGATGGGGCAGGAGATCGGCATCTCGGCAGTGCAGCTGGCCGCGATGGTCTCCACCATCGCGAACGACGGCCTGTACACACCGCCGCGCATCCTGGCGGCGAGCTCACAGCACGATGCGGCAGGCAGCCAGCCCTTGCAAACCATCGCGTACAAAGTCCCGGAGCAGCGGCGCGTGGTCTCAGCGCTCACCGCCGTCCAGATGCGCCGCATGATGGAAGGCGTGGTGCTGCGTGGCACCGGGCGGCGGGCGCTGCTCGATGGCTACACCGCCGGCGGCAAGACCGGGACGGCGCAAAAGATCGATCCCCGCACCGGCACGTATTCGCGCTCGCAACTCATCGCTTCTTTCGTCGGCTTCGCGCCGGTGAACACGCCGGCGATCACGGTGGCGGTGATCCTGGATTCGCCGGTCGGTCCGCACGAAGGTGGACAGGTTGCCGCGCCGGTGTTCGCGCGCGTGGCGCAGCAGGTGCTGGCCTATCTGAACGTTCCGCACGACGTCGAGATCCGCAGCCCGCAGCGTTTGCTGCTGCGCGCGGCGGCACAGGTGAAAGATGATGAGATCGCAGAAAGCTCTCCTGACCGTTTTGGCGGCACACTCACGCCGCCAGCCGAGGATGCGTCCGCGACGGCAACCGCGGCAGCGCCCGCACCAGAAGCGGTCGCATCCCTGCGTCCGGCGAGCGTGATCAAGGAGCAGCCCATCGACGCGGCAGCTTCCGAGCCTCCGCTGACACCGCCCGAACTGCCGGCTCCGCCGGTCATCGGCGGCACCATCGTGGTGGAGGTTGAGGGTGGCGCGGTCGTGCCGCAGTTCGTGGGCAAGCCGCTGCGCCAGGTCATCGAGCTGGCGCAGGAGTCGGGCATCGAGCTCGACGTGAGCGGCTCGGGGGTGGCGCGCGCGCAGGCGCCGCCGGCGGGCACGCGCATCCCCGCAGGCGCGCACGTAGCGGTGCGGCTGGCGAGATAAACGCACGCATCATGCTGACCGCCGCGACGCGCCTCAGGATGACCCTTGGTAACGGGATGCGACGGTAATCGCGATAGTGATCGCGACATATAATCACCCTGGATGACGTTTGATTCTCTTCTCGACGGCGTGGAAGTCCTGAGCCAGGCGGGCAGCGCGTACGTAAAAGGGCTGGACTACGATTCGCGGCGCGTGCAACCCGGGTGGTTGTTCGTCGCGATGCGCGGCGACACGACCGACGGCAACCGCTACATCGACGCCGCGGTCAAGGCCGGCGCGGTCGCGGTGGTGACCGACTCGGCGAGCGAGGCGCCGCGTGAGGGCGTGGCGTGGGCCGTAGTCCCACATGGACGGCGCGCGCTGGCGCGCATCAGCGCGAACTTCTACAAGCATCCGGCAAATCGGCTGAAGCTGGTCGGGATCACCGGCACCAACGGCAAGACGACGACGGCGTACCTGGTGGAATCGATCTTTAATTCGGCAGGGCGGAAAAGCATCCTCGTGGGAACCATCGAATATCACGTTGCGGGGAGAGTCATTCCTGCGCCGCACACCACGCCCGAGGCGCTCGAGTTGGAACGATGGTTGGCGCAGGCGGTGGCGAACGGCGCGAGCGACGGCGTGCTGGAGGTGTCGTCGCACGCGCTGGCGCAGCAGCGTGTCTACGGAGTGCCCTTCGAGGTCGCGGTGTTCACCAACCTCACGCGCGACCATCTCGACTTCCACAAAGATTTCGAGGACTACTTCGCCGCGAAGAAGGTGTTGTTCGAAGGCTCGGGCACCGAGCCGCCGCCCTTCGCCGTGGTCAACGCCGACCATGAGTACGGGAAAAAACTGGCGGGCTACGTGAAGTCGCGCTCGCAGGTGTTCACCTATGGCATCGAGGCGGGCGAGTTTCGCCCGCTGAACCTCGAGGTCACCGGCAAAGGCAGCCGTTTCGACGTGGAGACGGCCGCGGGCAAGCTCGCCATATGGACTCCGCTCGTGGGCCGCGTGAATGTGTACAACGTGTTGGCGGCGATCGCGTCGGGGGTGGCGCGCGGGTTTTCCGGCAAGCAGATCGTGGAGGGCATCGCCGCGCTCGGCCACGTCCCCGGCCGCTTCCAGCGCGTGGATGAAGGCCAGCCGTTTTCCGTGGTGGTGGACTATGCGCACACCGACGATGCGCTGCGCAACCTCACGCAGGTTGCCCGCGATTTCGCCTCCCGCGAGGGCGCGACGCAGCGTGGGGGACGCGTGATCACGCTCTTTGGCTGCGGCGGCGATCGCGACAAGAAAAAGCGTCCGCTGATGGGCGAAGCCGCCGGGAAGGGAAGCGACTTCGTGGTGCTGACTTCCGACAATCCGCGCAGCGAGGAGCCGATGGCCATCATCAATGACGCGCTTCCGGGATTGGAAGCCACGGGCACGCCGCACACGGTCGAGCCCGACCGTCGCAAGGCTATCGCGGTGGCGCTCGCGGAAGCGAAGCCCGGGGACATCGTGCTCATCGCCGGCAAAGGTCACGAGGATCACCAGATCACGCGCGAAGGGAGGCAACCGTTCTCCGACGCGCAGGTCGCGCGCGAGGCGCTGCAAGCGTTGGGGTACGGCGCCGCGCAGGCGGGTGCGAAATGAAGCCGGCAGGTACGAATTGAAGCTCACGCTGGAGAGGGTCGCCGAGTTTGTCGATGCGGATGCGAACGCCGCCTTCGACCGGCACGCGCTCGCGACCGGCTACTCCATCGATTCGCGGACGCTGAAACCTGGGGACCTTTTCTTCGCCATCGCGGGCGAGCGCTTCGACGGACACGACTTCGTAAAAGCCGCGCTCGCGGCGGGCGCGGTGGCGACCGTCGTGAGCAAGGACTGGGTGGAGGCAGGCGACCCCACCCGCCTGCTCGCGGTTCCCGACACGCTGGCGGCGTTGCAGCGCCTGGCACTCGCCGTCCGCAAGACGTGGGGAAGATGCGTTGTCGGCGTGACCGGCTCGGCCGGCAAGACGACGACGAAGGACGCCATTGCGCACGTTCTGGCGACGAAGTTTCGCGTGCTGAAGTCGGAAGGGAACCTCAACAACCATTATGGGCTACCGCTGCAGCTGCTGCGCCTCGAGCCGGAGCATGAGGTCGCCGTCATCGAGATGGGGATGAACCACCTCGGCGAGATCGCGGCGCTGGCAAAGATCGCCGAGCCGGACGTTGGAGTGGTGACGAATGTTGCCCCAGTGCATCTCGGCTTCTTCGAGTCGGTGCGCGAGATCGCGCAGGCGAAGTTCGAACTCATACAATCCCTGCCCCGCGGCGGAGTCGCGGTGCTGAACGCGGACGACGAGTACGTCTCGCAATTCGGCCGCGACTTCCACGGCAAGGTGGTGATGTTCGGCATCGCGCATGCGGCAGACGTGAGCGCGCAGAACATCGTGGAGCGCGGCGCGCAAGGGTCGGAGTTCGACCTTGTCGCCGGCGAAATGCGCGAGCGGGTGCACCTTCCCCTGCTCGGACGCCACAACATCTATAACGCCTTGGCGGCGGCGGCGGTGGCCTTGCACGACACCATGAGTGACCATCTGCGTCATCATCTGCATCATCTGCAACCCAGCGAGATCGCGCAGGCGCTGGCAACGCTCGAGCCTGGCGAAAAGCGTGGCCAGGTGCTGCACATCGCGGGCGCGACGGTCATCAACGACTGCTACAATTCGAATCCGAAAGCGCTGGAAGCGATGATCGATGCGCTCGCATCGCTGCCGGCGAAGCGGCGCATCGTGGTGGCGGGCGAGATGCTGGAACTGGGCACCGCGGCGGACGCGCTGCATTATGACTGCGGCGCGCACGCGGCGGCGAAGCGCATCGACATGCTCATCGGTGTGAGGGGCGCGGCCAAGAAGATCGTGGAAGGCGCGCACGCCGGCGGGCTGATCTCCGCCGCGTACGTGGAGACGCCCGAAGCAGCGGGCGAGTGGCTGGCTGCGACCGTGCGCGAGGGGGACGCGGTGCTGCTCAAGGCCTCGCGTGGCGTGCGCCTGGAGCACGCGCTCGAAAAGTGGCAGAGTGTTGCGGGGAAGGCGACGAGTTAAACATCCGGCGAGAAGGACGGAGAACGATTGCTTTTTTGGCTGCTCTACGAAAAGATCTTTCATCTCGATCCCTTTTTTTCTCCGTTCCGCATCTTCCGTTTCCTCACCTTCCGCACCGCGTTCGCTTCGCTCACCGCGCTGTTCATGGGGCTGATCATCGGGCCGGCGGTCATCCGGCAACTGCGTGAGTTCCAGATCGGCCAGTACATCCGCGAAGAAGGCCCGAAGGCGCACCAGAAAAAAGCGGGCACGCCGACGATGGGCGGCGTGCTCATCACCATCTCCATCATCGTGCCCACGCTCCTGTGGGCCGACCTCAGCAATAAATTCGTGTGGCTGGCGGTCGCGGCCACGCTTGCCTTCGGCGCCATCGGATTCGCTGACGACTACCTGAAGATCGTCCACCATCGCAACCTCGGGCTCACCGGACGCACCAAGCTGGCGCTGCAAGTGCTCACCAGCATCATCATCGCGGTGATCCTGGTGGCGCTGCAGGCGCGGGGCGAGTACTCCACCCACCTGATCGTCCCGTTCTTCAAGAACTTCCGGCCCGACCTCGCGTTTTCCGGTTTGGAGCAGTATCCGTACCTGGTGCCGCTGGCCTTCCTGCCCTTCATCATCTTCGTGGCCATCGTGATCGTGGGCTCGTCGAATGCGGTGAACCTTACCGACGGACTCGACGGCCTGGCCATCGGCTGCACCGTGATCGCGGCCGGCGCACTGACGGTGCTCACCTACGTGAGTGGCCACGCGCAGTTTGCCGACTATCTCGAACTCCAGCGCATGCCGCAGGTGGGCGAGCTTTCCATCTTCTGCGGCGCGATGGTGGGCGCGGCCATCGGATTCCTCTGGTATAACGCGCATCCGGCGGAGATCTTCATGGGCGACGTGGGCTCGCTCGCACTCGGCGGCGCCATTGGGACGGTCGCCGTCATCATCAAGCAAGAGCTCCTGTTGCCATTCATTGGCGGCATCTTCGTGATCGAGGCACTCTCGGTGATCCTGCAAGTCGGCTCCTACAAGCTGCGCAAGAAGCGCATCTTCAAGATGGCGCCACTGCACCACCACTTCGAACTGCTGGGCTGGTCGGAGTCGAAGATCATCGTGCGCTTCTGGATCGCCTCGCTGGTGTTTGCACTCTTTGCTCTGACCTCGCTGAAGTTGCGCTAGCGTCTGCGGGGAACGTGGCAGAATGGGGACAATGCAACTAGACGGGAAGCGCGTGCTGGTCGTGGGACTGGGAAAGTCTGGCGTGGCCGCGGCATTCTTCCTGAAAGATAAAGGCGCACGCGTCACCGTCTCCGACGCCAAGACGGAAGACCAACTGCGCGAGCACATCCCAGCGCTGCTCGACCGCGGCATCGTGGTCGAGGCGGGCCGGCACGGCGAGCGCACTTTCCGCGATCAGGACCTGATCGTCGTGAGCCCCGGCGTCCCCTATGACGAGCCGCATCTCGAAGCGGCGCGCGCGCTTGGTGTGCCCGTGATCGGCGAGGTGGAACTCGCGGCGCGCTTCCTGCAGGGACCGATCGTCGCTCTCACCGGCTCCAACGGCAAGACGACAACCACTTCGCTGATCGGCGAGGTCTTCACAAAAAGTGGATTGAAGACGCAGGTCGGCGGGAACATCGGCAAGCCGGTCATCGACATGGTCGCCGCGTCGACTCCCGAGACGTGGAACGTGCTCGAGATATCGAGCTTCCAGTTGGAGACGATCGAGAGCTTCCATCCCAAGATCGCCGTGGCGCTGAACGTGACGCCCGATCACCTGGACCGGCATCGGACGTTCGAGGGCTACGTCGCCGCGAAGGCGCGCATTTTCGAGAATCAGACAACTTCCGATTTTGCCGTCCTGAACATGGATGATGCGACTTGCGTGTCCCTGGCGCAGCGAGTGAAGGCGCAGGTGCGCGGATTCAGCCGGCGTGAGGCGGTCAAATCGGGCGCCTATATAAAGGATGGCCACATCCTCTACCACGATAACGCAGGCGAGCGCGAGATCATGCCGGTGTCGACCATCACGCTCAAGGGCGCGCACAACCAGGAGAACGTCCTGGCGGCCGTTTGCGCGGCGATGCTGGCGGGATGCAAGCCGGCGCAGATCGCCAATGCCGTCCGTGAATTCCATGCGGTCGAGCATCGTCTCGAGTTCGTCGCCAATATCAACGGCGTGGAGTACTACAACGACTCGAAAGCGACGAACGTGGACGCGACCATCAAGGCGCTCGAGTCGTTCGCCGGCGGAATCCACCTGATCCTCGGCGGAAAAGACAAAGGCAGCGACTATTCCGTTTTGAATCCGCTGTTACGCGAGCGCGTGAAGCGGGTGTACACCGTCGGTGCGGCGGCGGCGAAGATCGAGGAGCAGATTTCAGGTACAAGTCCAGTCATCCGCGCGGAGACGCTCGAGACGGCGGTGCGCAAAGCCGCGGAAGCGGCGATGGCGGGCGACGTGATCCTGCTGGCGCCGGCGTGCGCCAGCTTCGACCAGTTCACGAGCTACGAACATCGCGGACGCGTCTTCAAGGAACTCGTGCACGCCTTGGTGGTTCGTAAAGAACGCGAAGTGCAGGGAGGCGCAGCGTAGTGGCAAAACGCGTGAGCGTAGACAAGACACTGTTCATCGTCACGCTCTTGCTGGTATTCATCGGGCTGATCATGGTGTTCAGCGCGTCGGCGGTGATGGCGCGCGAGCGCTACGGGTCGGCCTACGCATTCCTGTTGCGGCAGTCTGCGATGGCGGTGATGGGATTCATCGCCATGCTGATCGCGATGAACGTGGACTATCGCCGCTACAAGCATCCCGGCTTCGTCTTCTCGCTCATCGGACTGACGTCGCTCCTGCTCGTCGCGGTCTTCTTCCTCGATACGGCGCACAACACGCATCGCTGGATCCGTTTTAGCTTCATCAGCCTGCAACCGTCGGAGCTGGCCAAGCCGGCAATCATCCTGTTTCTCGCGTACTTCCTGGAATCGCGCACGCGACAGATGGACGACTGGCGCAACACGCTCGTGCCGGCCATCATCCCTTCGCTGATCTTCTGTGCGCTCATCATCAAAGAACCCGACCTGGGGACGGCCATCGTCTGCATGCTCATCACGGGCGCGGTGCTCTACGTTGCTGGGATGCGGATGCGCTGGTTCGCCGCCGGATTCGCCGCTTGCCTGCCGGTGCTCTACATGCTGATCTTCCGCGTGCAGTGGCGCTACGATCGCATCATGGCTTTCATGGATCCGTATGCCGACCCGCAGGGCAAGGGCTTTCACATGATCCAGTCGCTCATCGCCGTGGGCACCGGCGGCGTGACCGGTATGGGGCTGATGGAAGGAAAACAAAAACTCTTCTACCTGCCCGAGCCGCACACCGACTTCATCTACGCCGTGACGGCAGAGGAGTTCGGGCTGGTGGGCGCGCTGGTGGTGGTCGCACTCTTCGCCATCTTCTTGTATCGCGGCATGCGGACCGCGCTCGCCACCGAAGACGTGTTCGCGCGCTACCTCGCCACCGGCATCACGGCGATGGTGGTGATGCAGGCGCTGTTCAACATCAGCGTGGTGCTGGGATTGCTGCCGACGAAAGGTATCCCGCTGCCTTTCATTTCCTATGGCGGCACGGCGCTGTTGGTTACACTGGCAAGCGTCGGGGTGCTGCTGAACATCACGCAACAGACGGATTAGGCCAGCTACAATTCTTCCATGAGTCAAAGCAGCGTCAAGAGTGAGTTCCGCACGATCATTGATTCACTCCCTGATACCGCCACCTGGGACGACGTACTTCGCGAAGCCTTCGTGAGGGCATTGCTCTCCGAAGGAGTGAGCGACGCTGAAGCTCGGCAGAGCTATTCCGAGGCTGCGGTTCGCAAGTGGCTCTTCAAGGCTGCTTCATGAGGGCGGTCCTGGCCGGCGGTGGGACCGGCGGACACGTTATCCCCGCGCTGGCGATCGCGCACGAGCTGCGCGCGCGCTACGGCGCGGAGGTCGCGTTCATCGGGACGGAACGTGGCATCGAGACGCGCCTGGTACCGAAGGCCGGGTTCGCGCTGCATTTCATCGAAGTCGGCGGGCTGAAGAATGTGAGCATGGCGCAGCGCATGAAGACTCTGCTCGCGCTGCCGCGTGCGGTCGTTCGTTCTTGGCAGATATTGCAGGCGTTCAAACCGCAGGTGGTGATCGGCGTAGGCGGATACGCGAGCGGACCGGCGATGCTGGCGGCGTCGCTCAGTTCCATCCCCAACATCGCGTTCGAGCCCAACGTTGTTCCGGGACTGGCGAACCGCGTGGTCGCGCCGCTGGTGACCACGGCGGTGGTGCAGTTCGAGCAGACGGGCGAGTACTTCCGGCGTTACGTGGTGACGGGTGTCCCGGTGCGGCATGCTTTTTTTGAATTGCCCCCACGGCCGCCGGCGGAACGAACACCGGGCGAGCGGCCTACGTTGCTGGTCTTTGGCGGAAGCCAGGGGGCGGCGGCGATCAATCGCGCGGTGATCGAGGCGCTGCCCGAACTGGCGGCACGCGTGCCCGGGCTGCACATCATCCACCAGACCGGAGAGCGCGACTATAATCCGGCGCAGGCCGCGTATCTGCGCGCGCCCTTGTCGGCGGAGGTCAGCGCGTTCATCGACGACATGCCGCAAGCGTATGCGCGAGCAGACGTGCTGCTCTGCCGTGCGGGCGCGAGCACGGTGGCGGAGATCACCGCGGCAGGGAAGCCGGCCATCTTCGTCCCGTTCCCACGCGCGTCCGACGATCATCAGCTGCGCAATGCCGAGACGCTGGCGGCGCGCGGGGCGGCCATGCTGATCCCGGAGGCTGAACTCACGCGCGAGCGCCTGATCGAAGCCGTGGCGGGCTTGTTGAACGACGCCGCGGCCCGCCAGAGGATGTCCGCCGCGGCGCGGGCGATGGCGCACGCGGACGCCGCCGGAACGATCGCTGCAATCGCGGCGCGGCTCGCGGGCGCGGTACGGAACGAAGGCAACAACTCGAGAACGGCGGCAGCACACTAAGCGACACACTGGGCAGACACCAAGTAGCCCACTCAATGTTCACACGCATCCAGAGGATCCATTTCGTCGGCATCGGCGGCATCGGCATGAGCGGCATCGCCGAAGTGATGGTGAACCTCGGCTATAAGGTGTCGGGTTCCGACTTGAAGCATTCCGCCGTGACCGAGCGGCTGGTGAAGCTGGGTGCAACCATCTTCGAAGGGCACAGCGCGGAGAACATCGCGAGCGCGGCTCCCGAAGTGCTGGTGACGAGCTCTGCGATCGCGCGTGATAATCCGGAGGTCGCGGAGGCGCGCCGGCGGAAGATCCCGGTGATCCAGCGTGCGGAGATGCTGGCCGAGCTGATGCGGCTGAAGTACGGCATCGCCATCGCCGGCATGCACGGCAAGACGACCACCACGTCGATGGTCGCGCAAGTGCTCGCCGCCGGTGGACTCGACCCCACGGTGATCGTGGGCGGACGCGTGGAGGCGATGGGCTCGAACGCGCGCCTGGGCAAGTCGCAGTATCTCGTCGCCGAGGCGGATGAGAGCGACCGCTCGTTCCTGAAGCTCTCGCCCATCCTGAGCGTGGTCACCAATGTGGACCGCGAGCACATGGATTGCTATCGCGACATGGCCGACGTGGAGCGCACCTTCATCGAATTCATGGACCGTGTTCCGTTCTACGGCATGGTGGTGACGTGCAACGACAACGACGCCTTGCGCGCGCTGCTGCCCAAGGTCGACCGCCGGGTGGTGACCTATGGCACGCGCCCGGGCTCCGACTTCTGCGTTGCGCTGCCTCCGGCGGCGGCAGTCATTGCCGGGGGCGAGCGGCCGGTATCGAACTTCAGCGTGACGTTCGGCGGGAAGCCGCTGGGCGATTTCCATCTCCACGTCCCGGGCGCGCACAACGTACTGAACGCGACGGCAGCGATCGCGGTGGGCATCGGACTCGAAGTGCCGGTGGCGGCCATCCGCGAGGCGCTGGAAAAATTCCGTGGCGTGGACCGGCGCTTCCATTCCAAGGGGAGAGCGGCGGGCGTGACGGTGATCGACGACTACGGCCACCATCCCACCGAGATCCGCGCCACGCTGGCGGCGGCGCGGCAATGCGGATTCCGGCGCATCCACGTGATCTTCCAGCCCCACCGCTACACGCGCACGCAACTGCTGCTGGACGACTTTGCTACCGCCTTCGGCGATGCGGATAGCGTCCACGTGCTCGATATCTACGCTGCCAGCGAGCAGCCCATTGCGGGCGTGACCGGGGAAGCGCTGGCGCAGCACATCGCACAGCGCGGCGGAAAGGCAGCGGTGTACCAGGCGTCCTTTGCCGACGCCGTCGAAGTTGTGGCGCAGGAAGCGAAAGAGGGCGACATGGTGCTCACGCTCGGCGCCGGCAGCGTCTCCCAGCTCGGCCCGCAACTGCTCGAACGCCTGGCCGCATCGCAGGCCAGCGTGGTGGTCAAGAAGGGATAGTCGAGGGTCCCGTCTGCTGGTACTCTGGCCGTGACATTTTGGCGACATCGGCTGTTCGAATATCCGTTCTTCGGACATCGCTTCTTCGGACATCGCTTCTTCGGACATCAGCGTTCGACCATGAAAACCCTCTGGCCAGGCACGCGAGTTCTAGCCGTTGCGCTCTGTCTTCTGAACGCCGCGCATGCCTTCGATCCCACCAAGCCGGTGCTTGCGGACCCTACGACGCTGATGGAAGCGGGACACTGGAAGCGCGCGCGCGCGCTCGTGGACCCGCGCTTCCGTGCCCACCCGAACGATGCCGAGACGCTCTATCTCGAGGCGCGCATCAAGACCGCGTTCGGCGCCCCCGATGAGGCCATCAAGCTGGCGGAGCGGGCCTTCGAGTTGAACAAGAACAACGTGAACTATCACGGCGCGCTGGCGCAGCTCTATGGCGACAAGGCGCAGAAGGCCAATTTCCTGGAACAGATCGTGCTGGCGCGCAAGGTGAAGGGACATCTCGACGACGCCCTCGCGCTCGACCCCAGGAACTGGCAGACGCGTTCCGGCCTGGTGCAGTACTACCTGCTCGCGCCCGGCATCATGGGCGGCGACAAGCAGAAGGCGCAGGCCATCGCCGACCAGGCGGTGAAAGACGATCCCGGGCATGGCTGGATGACGCAGGCGCTCATCGCGCAGCACGACAAGGACATCACCAAGGTAGAAGCGGATTACCTCAGCGCACTGAAAGCCGATCCGCAGAGTTACAGCGCGATGGTCGCGCTGGGGACCTTCTACTTGCAGGAGACGGTCAAGAAATATGACTTGGCGGAGAAGTACGCGCGTCAGGCGATGAAGGCAGATCCGGGACGCTCTTCGGGGTACAGCCTGCTCGCCGCCCAGATGGTCTACACCGGCAAGACCGGCGGCGACCTCGACGCGCTGCTGGCGCAGGCGGAGAAGGCGAATCCGGATGACTGGACGCCGTATTATGCCGCCGGACGCACACTGATCGTGGTGGGAAAAGACTTTGAGCGCGCCGAGCGCTACCTGCGGAAATATCTGGCGCAGGAGGCAGAGGGCAACGCGCCGAAGCACGCGTATGCGCACTGGCGGCTGGGGCAGATGTACCAGAAGTCCGGCAAGAAAGACCAGGCCATCGTAGAGTTCGAAACCTGCCTGCGGGCGGAGCCGAGCTACGAGCCCGCGAAAAAAGACCTGAAGGCGCTGAAGTAACCGCGGAGGACTGCCGAAGAAACCGGCAGGGAACCGGACAAAAACCAACGATTTCCTCTATTTCCTTCTCTGCAAAAGTCCCATTCCACGTTATAGTTGCGGGCAGGGTTGCGAGTATCGCAGGTCTCTGCAGCGGCACCGCGAAAGGGAGATGGCAGGAAACGGACGATTCACGCGCGAGGATGAGCCTGAGCTGAAGCGCCGTGGGAGTTCCGCCTCGGCCGGCGTGGGCGACCCCGTCCTGAGTGAAGACGACGAACTGCGCGCCCTGGAGCTTGACGATCTCGATCGCGAAGACGAGCCGCAGTTCCTCCGCGGACAGAAGCGCGTTGCCGTCCGCCGCGGACCGCTCCCCAAGAAGACAGCCAACCGCCTGAAGTATCTCGCGCTCGCCGCGCTCGCCGGCGGCGTGCTGTTCACCGTGGGCTTCTCCCTCTACCGCTACGGCGCGCACTCGTGGCGCTTTCGCGTGGAGTCGGGAGCGAACATCGAGCTCAGCGGCAACCAGAACGTGAGCCGCGCGCAGGTGATGGAAGTGATGGGCGCGGACATCGGACGCAACGTCTTCTTCGTCCCGCTCGACGAACGCAAGAAACAGCTCGAGCAGATCCCGTGGGTGGAAGCGGCGACGGTGATGCGGCTGCTGCCCGACCGGCTGCGGGTGCAGGTAAAAGAGCGGACGCCGGTGGCCTTCGTGCAGCTGGGCTCGAAAATCGTGCTCATCGATGCGGGTGGCGTGCTGATGGAGCTGCCGGCCGGCTCCGCGAAAGCGGCAGCGTCGAAGTATTCGTTCCCCGTCATCGTCGGCACCGCGGATTCCGAGCCGCTCTCCACGCGCGCCGCGCGCATGAAGCTCTACAACGCGCTCGTCCGCGAGCTGGATTGGAATGGCTCCAACTATTCCAAGGACCTGAGCGAGATCGAGCTTTCCGATCCCGACGACGTGAAGATCACGGTGGCCGACCCGGCGGGCGCGGTGGTGCTGCACCTCGGCTCTGGGAACTTCATGGATCGCTACAAGACGTACATCGCGCACGCGGCGGAGTGGCGCGTGCAATACCAGAGACTCGAGTCCGTGGACCTGCGCTTCGATCGCCAGGTGATCGTGAATCCGGATCCGCGTGCCCTGGCGCCGGCGCACTCAACCGAGCGGCAGGCGAACCCAGCCGGCGTCAAACCAGCCACCGCGAAAACGGCCACCGCGAAACCAGCCACCGCGAAAACAGCCACCGCGAAAACAGCCACCGCGGACCCAGCCACCGCGAAGCCAGCCAGCGCGAAGACGGCGAGCAAGCCGACGAGAGCGAAACCGAGACCAAGAACAAGGTCCAGATCAACGACCCATGGGAAAAGAGCAGTCGAACCTACTCACCGCGATTGACGTAGGCAGCGCGAAGGTCTGCGCCATCGTGGCGGAGATCACGGAGACGGGTGTCCGCTATCGCGGCCACGGCCTCGCCGAATCGCGCGGCACGCGTAAGGGCGTGATCGTAGACCTCGACAAGACGGTCGTCTCGATCCAGCGTGCGGTGGAGCAGGCGGAGAACCTGGCGGGCGCGGCGGTGGAGAGCGCGGTGATCGGCGTGGCCGGGCCGCACGTGCGCGGCGTGAATAGCCGCGGCGGCATCGCCATCGGCTCGCGCTCGCGTGAGATCGCGCGCGAAGACGTGCGCGCCGCGGTGGAGCGCGCGCGCAACGTCTCGCTGCCGCCGGACAGGGAAGTGCTGCACTTGCTGCCGCAGGAGTTCATCCTCGACGACCACAACGGCATCCGCGATCCCGCCGGCATGGTGGGCACGAAGCTCGAAGTGCAGGTGCATCTCGCGACCGCGGCTTCCACCGCCACGCAGAACGTGGTGACAGCGGTGAACCGTGCCGGCATCCACGTGGACGACACCGTCTACGAGCCGCTCGCCGCCGCCGACGCGGTGCTCAAGGCCGATGAACGCGAGCTCGGCGTCTGTTTGTGCGATGTGGGCGCGGGCTCCACCGACCTCATCGTCTTCTTCGAGGGTGCGGTGGCGCATACCGGGGTGGTGCCGATCGGCGGCGACCACTTCACCAACGATGTTGCCGTGGGACTGCGAACCCCGCTCGCCGAAGCGGAGAAGATCAAGAAACTTTTCGGCAACGCCATGGTGACGCGCGTTCCCGAAGGCAATGAGATCGAGGTGCCGGCGGTGGGCGACCGGCAGTCGCGGCTGATGCCGCAGCGGCTGCTGGCGGAGATACTCGAACCACGGGCTTACGAGCTGTTCGAGATGCTGCGTGACCATCTGCGGCAGGCGGGCGTGTTCGAGCTGTGCGGCGCGGGCACGGTGTTGACCGGCGGCGCGGCGCGGCTGCCTTCGATGGCGGAGGTGTCGGAGAACGTGCTGCGCAAGCCCGCGCGCGTGGGAAGACCATCTCCCATCTCAAAGATGCCGGCCGCGCTAGCCGAGCCCGAGTTCACCACCGCGGTAGGGCTGGTCTTTTACGGACATCGGACGCGGCTGGCCCGCGGTCCGCAGGAAGCAGGGCTAGGCGCGAAGCTGAAGGCGCTGTTCGCGCGCAAGTCGGGCTGAGGAAAAGTTTCGAGTTTCCAGTTTCAACTTTCGGGGTTACAGTGCAAACAAATCTGCGGAAGCGGTGACCAATGCCTGACGACAAGAAGAGCGAAGTCCGCATCCAGTTCAACGAAGAGGCGCGCAACGCCGCTCGCATCAAGGTGATCGGCGTGGGCGGCGGCGGTTCGAACGCGGTGAATCGCATGATCGACGCCAAACTCGAGGGCGTTGAGTTCGTGGTCGCCAACACCGACCTGCAGGCGCTGCAGATGGCGAAGGCGCCGCACAAGATACAGCTCGGCGTGAAGCTCACGAATGGGTTGGGCGCGGGCGCGAATCCGGAAGTGGGCCGGCGGGCGGCGCTCGAAGACTCCGACCAGATCATCGAGGCGCTCGAGGGCGCGGACATGGTGTTCGTCACCGCCGGACTCGGCGGCGGCACGGGCACGGGCGCGGCGCCCATCATCGCGTCGCTGGCAAGCGAGATGGGAGCGCTGACGGTGGCGGTAGTCACCAAGCCCTTCGCCTTCGAAGGCAAGCGCCGCTTGCAGCAGGCCGAGCGCGGCATGCAGGAGCTGATCGATTCGGTGGACACGCTGATCATCATCCCCAACGAAAAACTGCTTGCGGTGGCACAGAACGCGGGCTTCTTCGAATCGTTCCGCGTGGCCGACGACATCCTGCGGCAGGCGGTGCAGGGTATTTCCGACATCATCACCA
This sequence comes from Acidobacteriota bacterium, assembly GCA_030774055.1. Lineage (NCBI taxonomy): Bacteria > Pseudomonadati > Acidobacteriota > Acidobacteriota bacterium. Next base: position 5,834 of record JALYLW010000054.1, on the reverse strand, counting down.
TCCCCGGCATCATCAACCGCGATTTCGCCGACGTGAAAGCCATCATGGCGGGAATGGGCCCGGCGGTGATGGGCACGGCGACGGCGCGCGGGGAGAACCGCGCCACGCTGGCGGCGCAGGCAGCGATCGCGTCGCCGCTGCTCGAAGCGGGCGCGATCGACGGGGCGCGCGGCATCCTCATCAACATCACCGGCTCGAGTTCGCTGAAGCTCAGCGAGGTGCACGAAGCTTCGACCATCATCCAGAGCGCGGCGCACGAGGACGCCAACATCATCTTCGGCGCGGTGATGGACGAGAGGATGAAGGACGAAGTGAAGATCACGGTGATCGCCACCGGCTTCAAGACCGAGAACCTGCACAAGAAAGAGAAATCGGTGTCGGCGGCGGCCAACGCCATCGCGCAGCAGCGGACGGCAGCGTCGTATCCCTCGGTGTCTTCATCTTCATCGTCGGCGTCTCCGACCTCGTCTGGTCACGCGAACCAGGGTTATGCGAACCAGTCGCAGCGACCTTCGATCCCGGTGGCGCCGCATCCCATGAACACGCCGGGCCGCGAGGTCACCAACCTGCAGAACGTGAAGGAAGCGGTGAAAGACGTGGAGCACGACGATCTCGACGTGCCCGCGTTCATCCGCAAGCGCGGGGAATCGCAGTAGGCGCGGGGACCTGATCCCGCGGCTTCGTTTCCGCGGACGCCGTTCTGCGCCCACCGCTTGCTCGCCTCCGCAACTCTCTGGTCAGAGGCTGCTGCATCGAATCCCGGAATGGGCGCAGGTGTTGTAGGGTAGCGCACACTGGGTGTTTACCCGTTGCAATATAGATAACAATGACCGTACTATCGAGCAGCAACTCACCCCAGCAAGACGGGAATCTTTTCCGGGACGCTTGAATCGAAAGACAAGGCCTCGCTAAGTTTCCTGAACCGCGAGCGGTAGTCAATCAGTTGGGTTTAGGCAGGGCATGAAAAAAGGTCTCGCAGTCTCAAGTCTCGTAGCCCAGGCTATCTTCCTCGCCATCCTGGTGCTGTCGTTCGCGACGGCGGGTTTCGCTCGCTCAGCCACCTCGAAATCCGCGGCAAAGAGATCCCAAAGCAAGATCACCGAAGCGTCGAGCGCGCAGAAGAAGATGCGCGCGAAGCGCCACAGCCGCCGGACGCGGCGCTCCGCCAACGGACGCCGCCATCGCCGCTTCTACGAGCGCTTCTACATGAGCTCGTACGCGGAAGGCGTGGCGCAGGGCGATCAGTCCGCGGGTGAAGACCAGATCGTGCGCGCCGCGGCGGTGGACGCACTCGGCAACATGAACGGCACCGTGGTGGCCATCGATCCCACCAGCGGACGCGTGCTCGCGATGGTGAACCAGAGGCTGGCGCTCTCCGAGGGCGCGCAGCCATGCTCCACCATCAAGCTGGTGACGTCGCTGGCGGCGCTGGACGAAGGCATCGTCGACAAAGACACCGAAGTGCCACTCTCGCGACGCTCGCGGATGACACTCAGCCACGCCATCGCGACTTCTAACAACCAATACTTCGAAGTCCTGGGACGCCGCCTCGGCTTCGAGAAGGTCGCCTACTACGCCCGCCAGTTCGGTTTGGGCGAGCTGGCCGGCTACAACATCGAGGGCGAGCACCTGGGCGCGTATCCGGAAGAAGAGATCCCGGCGAGCCAAGGCGGCGTGGGCAAGATGTGCTCGTATGGCGAGGGCGTTTCGATGACGCCGCTACAGCTGGGCGCGATCGTCTCGGCCATCGCCAACGGCGGGACGCTCTATTACATGCAGCATCCCAACTCCGCCGAGCAGGTCGCCAACTTCCAGCCGCGCATCAAGCGGCAGCTCGAGATCACGCAGCTCATCCCGCAACTCACCGAAGGCATGGCGGGCACGGTGGAGTACGGCACCGGACGCAGCGTGCGCTACAACTTCAGCGAAGAGCAGATCCTGGGCAAGACGGGCACGTGCTCGAAAGACGGCACGCGCTTTGGCTGGTTCGCGTCGTATGCGAACACGCAATACGGACGCATCGTGACCGTCGTCTTCCTGCAGGGCGGGCGGCCGACCTTTGGGCCCAAGGCCGCGGAGATCGCCGGACGCCTCTATCGCAACCTCTACGACCACAGCTTCTTCGCCTCCGCTCCCGCGGCACCGGAACGGACGAGCGAGAGCGCGGTGGGCGCGGCGCACTAGTAGCTTCTAGCTGCTAGCTTCTAGCAAACCAGATCAAAGTCACTTGGGCGCTGGAGTCGGTGACGACTCTGGCGCCCCTCGTATTTCCGCTCCGGTCCTGCCGATGGCGTTTGCGGTGCGGGTGAGCGCGGAGAGCGAGGCCGCGGCCCGCGCGCGGGCTTCAGGTGAAAGCCCCGCGGTCCGCGCCGGGTCCCCGAGCTGTTGCTGCAACCGGTCGCGGACGACCGTCCAATCCACCTGTCCGCCGGGGCGGTTCGTTTTCTCGACCGCCCATACGATGCTGCGCTTGCGGAGCTGGAAGATGGCACTCTCGAGATGCGGCGCCGGCTGGAATGCGTGTTCGGCGGCACAGTAGGTCCCCAGCTGGTAGAAGACGACGGTGGCGAGCGCGGTCCGCTTGTCGTCATTCGAGGAGCCCCTGAGCCGGATGTCCTGAATGTTGTAGGAGCGGACGATGGCGGTGCAGGCGGCCCCGTCCGGCTCCTGTTCTTCCTGCTGCTGCTGTTCGTCCGTCCAGGTGACCAGGTCGCGAAACTCTTTCCACTCCGCGCCGCGAAAACGCGCGTCGAGATACTTCTCCAGGACCTCTCGGATCTCGGCGCGGGCGCGGGCTTCCCGGTCTTTCTCTCTGGCCACGGCCGGAACGACGGTGGCGACCGCCACGACCAGGGCGAGCGCGAACAGGGAACGGGGCATGGGAACGTTTTACTACATCCACTCAGCCGACAATCGAGGCGGATTGGGATACCCCCTCCCCCCCGGTGCGCCCGATTCTTGCATTTGCCAATGCCTTCAGCAGGTTACAGGGAAGTGGTCTCGGTCCTAATCTCGGTTCGATCTCGGTTCGATCTCGGTTGATCTCGGTTCGATACTGGTGAGGGACGAGATCTGGTCGATCTGTCGAAACAAAGGACTTACAGGCGCGAATCCGTGGGAATCCGACGGATATCCGCGGGGAATCTGAACGAATATCCGTGCCTGAGTCGGAGGCAGTTCTCTCCCCCGCGACAGCCGCAGACCGGGGACTCTAGCACGTAGGAATGGCCTAATGATGAGAAGGAGCGTGATGGTCCGGCGTGGGACGGACGAGATGAGAGTAGCGTGTCGTTGGGCGAAAATAAAGCGAAATCGTGAGGATGTCTTTTATCCTCCCACACAAGCGGACGCTTGTATGGGGCACCCATTGTCTGGGCCACCCGCCCCAAAGGATGGGGCACCCATTGCCTGGGGCACCCGGCCCAAAAGGGCTCCGTGTCTCCGTGCCTCCGTGGTGAAGGGTTTGATCCGCGTTCGTCTGCGTTGATCTGCGGCGAAAAGGCGCGGGCAAGATGCCCGCGCGCCAGCCGGCGGGACGCCGGCGCTCCGAAGGCGCTAGTGGGCGCGGCGGTTGGGGTTGGGCTCGTCGAGCGCGACCTTGCCGTCTTTGAGGTGGATGATGCGGTGCGCGTAGGCGGCGATATCGGCCTCGTGGGTGACGAGGATGATGGTGTTGCCCTGGCCGTGGAGCGCGTCGAACAGCGCCATGATCTCGTTGCCGGTCTTGGAATCGAGGTTGCCGGTGGGCTCGTCGGCGAGGATGATGGAAGGATTGTTGACCAGGGCGCGCGCGATGGCGACGCGCTGGCGCTGTCCGCCGGAGAGTTCGTTCGGTTTGTGCATCATGCGCGATTCGAGGTCGACCTTGCGCAGCGCTCCCTTGGCGCGCTCGATGCGCTCTTCCGAAGCGGTGCCGTTGTAGATGAGTGGCAGCTCTACGTTGTGCAGCGCGGTGGCCCTGGCGAGCAGGTTGAAAGTCTGGAAGACGAAGCCGATCTCCTTGTTGCGGATGCGCGCCAATTCATCGTCATCGAGCTCGGAGACGAGCTGGCTGTTGAGCCAGTACTTGCCCTTGGACGGCGTATCCAGGCAGCCGATCAGGTTCATGAGCGTGGATTTGCCCGAGCCGGAAGGTCCCATGATGGCAACGTACTCGTTCTTGCGGATGGTGATGTCGACACCGCGGAGGGCGTGCACCTGCTCCGAACCCATGTCGTAGGTCTTCCACAGGTCGTCGGTGACGATCATGCCCTCGCGGGGCGGGGCATTGAGTGCCGCGTCGTTGAGTACGGTTGCGCTGTCAGCCATGGTGAGTGATCCGGATGCCATCGTTGCCGCCTTTCGTGTCTCCGTTCCCGGACGGGCGGTCGCCCGTCTCCACACGAACTCAGTGGAGTAAACGTATTAGACGGGCTAATGGTTCCAAGGTTTAGGTCTTATCCTCTTTTTTCGGAGCGACGTTGTTTACCTTGACGCTGGCGCCGTTCTTCAGGGTACGCAGCACTTTGTAGCTGCCGATAACGATCTCGTCGCCCTCGGCGAGTCCGCTGACCACTTCCACGTTGGTGGTCCCGGTGATGCCGGTCTCGACCGGCTTGAACTGCGCCTTGCGCTGGTTGCCCTTGCCGGTGAGGACGAAGACGCCCTGGATCTCGTCTTTGGCGTCCTTCTTGGCGGGGGTAGCCGCTTCCACGCCGCCCGCCTTGCCCGGCTTCTTCTCTTCCAGGTCGGCCTTGGTGCGGATGGTGAGCGCCTGCAGCGGGATGGCGAGCGTGTTCTGCTTGGCCGCCGTCGTCACCTTGGCGGTGGTCGAAAGGCCGGGGCGCAGGTTCTCCGGCGGGTTGGTGAGCGTGACGACGACCTTGAAGTCCTTGGCTTCTTGCGAGCCGGCGGTGGTCTGCGAGGTGGCCAGGCCGGTAGAGCGCAGGATGGCGATGTTGCCGATCTCGGTGACGATGCCGGGGAACTTCTTGTTGGGGATGGCGTCGATGGTGACCTCGGCGGGCTGGCCGACTCTTACGTTGACGATGTCGGTCTCGTCCACGCGGACCTCGGCGGTGATGACGGACATATCGGCGAGCGTCATCAGGGTGGAGCCGGGCGAGTTCTGGATGCCGACGACGACCGTCTCACCCTCGCGCACCGGCAAGCTGGTGACGACGCCATCGTAGGGAGCGAGATACTGCGTCTTGCTGAGCACGTCGGAGGCGCGGGTGAGGGTGGCCGCGTTCTGCGAGATGCGCCGTGAAGCAGACTCATTCTGCGCCTTCGCCTGGGCGAACGCGGCGGCGGCGGAGTCGTACGAGCTCTTGCGCATGTCGAACTCGGACTTGGGGATGAGCCCCTGCTGGTAGAGCCCCTGGGCGCGCTCCCAATCCTGCTTGGTGCGCTCGACGTCTGATCGGGCGCGCTCGATGCCGGCCTGGGCGGCAACGGCGTCGGTGCGCGAGACGTCGAGTCCAGCGCGGGTGGCGTTCACGTCGGCGTTGGACTGCACGTTCTCCAGCTGCGCCAGCATCTGGCCCCGCTTCACGTGGTCACCCTCTTTTACGAACAGGCGCGTGATCTTGCCAAAGGCGTTGGCGCCGATGTTCACGTAAGTCTTGGGCTTGATCTCGCCCGAGGCGCTCACGATGGTGGCCAGGTCCTCGCGCGCGACCTTGCCGGTCTGCACTTCGGGTGCGTTGCCGCCGGAAAAGCTGACCGTGGCGACGACGATGCCGCCCACGACCACGACGGCGGCGATGGCGATGATGAGCTTCTTCTTCATAGACGTTAAGTGACGCTGAGCGCCGAACCTTTCTTTCAAGGGCTCGCGGTGCAGCCGCTACGCC
>JALYLW010000053.1 GCA_030774055.1 Acidobacteriota bacterium | reverse complement strand
GGACGCTACCCCCGAGCTACGCTCGGCGCTGCTTCGTTCCATCGCGCGCCACACCGGCGAGATGGCCGCTGTCTCGCCCGCAGCCCAGCTGGCTGGGCTGCGTGTCCCGGTGTATCTGCTGCATGGCGAAGGCGACAACGTGATCCCCGCGGCAGAAAGTGAATGGCTCGCGCGCGAGATTCCCGCCGCGCAACTGCGCGCCACGCTGGTGAGTCCGGCCATCTCGCACGTGGAGGCCGCTGGCAAGCCCACGCTGGCAGATCAATGGCGACTCGTGCACTTCCTCGCGCGCGTCCTCGAGAACCAAGAGTAGGTGACGGTTTCCCGTTCTGGCCGTCCGAGAGATGCTACCCTTCGCAGCCACGATGGCGGCGCCACACAAATCCGAAAACATTCCACAAGCGCGGGGCGTCCACACTCCCGACCCACTCGCCCCAGAAGGAAGCCGGCTGCGTCTCGATTCGGTGGACGTCTTGCGCGGCATCGTGATGGTGGTAATGGCGCTCGACCACGTCCGCGACTACCTCACTCACCTTAGCTTCCAGCCCGAGGACGTGCCGCATACCTACTTCGCGCTTTGGATCACGCGTTGGGTCACGCATTACTGCGCGCCCTCGTTCTTCTTCCTCGCCGGCACGGGCGCATTCTTGAGTTACGCGCGCGGCAAAAGCAAAGCCCAGATCGCGCACTTCCTCTGGACGCGCGGCCTGTGGCTCATCCTGCTCGAATTCACCGTCGTCGGTTTCGGCTGGACCTTCATCTTCCCGTTTCCCTGGGGCGGCGTGCTCTGGGCGCTGGGATGGAGCATGGTGATCAACTCCGCCATCGTGCGGCTGCCCACGAAGTGGATCGTCGCCATCGGAGCAGTCATGGTCGCCGGACACAACCTGCTCGACAATGTGCAGCCCGCGGCCTTCGGAAAGCTTGGCTGGCTGTGGACGATACTGCATCAGCCCGGCTTCATCCCGCTGACACCGCCGGCGTGGCTGCAGCCGCACCTGCCACCCGGCGCGCCCTTCGGATTCTTCGTGCTCTATCCGCTGGTCCCATGGATCGGTGTGATGGCGCTGGGTTTCGCCTTTGGCGAGGTGCTGCGGCGCACGCCCGCCGACCGCCAGCGCTGGACGCTGCGCGCCGGCCTCATCGTGACCGCCGCCTTTATCGTGCTGCGCGCCACGAATATCTACGGCAACCCGCACCAGAACTTCTTTGCCGGCACCGGATTGCCCGACGCCGACTTCCACCTCCAGGCCACGCTGGCGAACGACTTCATCCTGTTCACCGACGTGGCGAAGTATCCACCCTCACTCCAGTTCCTGCTCATGACGCTCGGCCCGGCGCTGATTGCGCTCTCGTTCTTCGATCGCATCAGGATCAGCGGCCCTGGCCTGGCCGCGCGCGTGGCGCGCTTCTTCGTGGTCTTCGGACGCGTGCCCATGTTCTATTACGTCCTGCATCTTTACGTCATCCATCTCATGGCGATCGCGGTAGCGAGCGCCTTCGGCCAGCCGCACGCGCACCTCTGGCGCGGCGGCTTCATGCTCGGCTCGGCGCCGCCCGGCTTCGGCTTCAACCTTCCGTTCATCTACCTGATGTGGATCGCGGTCGTGCTCGTCCTCTATTACCCGTGCCTGTGGCTCATGCGCCTGAAGCAGCGCCGCCGGGATTGGTGGTTGAGCTATATGTAACTGGCTACGCGCCGGCGGCTTTCACTCCCTTGGCCGCTTGTGCGATAAGGGCCGCGACCGCGCCGGGCTGCGACACGTAGATGGCGTGGCTGCCCTTGATCTCTACGACCGTAGAACCTGCTCGCTTGGACATGGCGCGCTGGGCAGCAGGCGGGATCATCTTGTCCTCGGTGACGACCAGGTACCAGCTCGGCTTTGTCTTCCACGCTGGTTCGCTGATCGCACCGCCGAGGGCCGCCACGCCCCAGGGGACCTGGGAATCGGCCATGAAAGCGGCCTTCTCGGCGTCCACGTCGTCGGCGAAGGAAGCGGGGAATCTCGCTTTGTCGAGGAATAGAAACCCGTCCTGCGGAGGCAGGATCGGTGGCACGGGCGCGCCCGGCACCGGATCCTTGATGAGCGCGGAAACGGACTCGCCTTTATCCGGAGCAAACGCGGTGATGTACACCAGCCCCGCGACCTTCGGATGGTTTCCGGCTTCGGTGATCACCGCTCCACCATAGGAATGACCGACGAGGATCGCGGACCCGTCCTGCGTTGCAAGAACGCGCTTGGTGACCGCGACGTCGTCTTCTAGCGATATGGTCGGGTTCTGAACGATGCTGACGTTGTAACCATCCTTCTTCAGGATCTTGTAGACGCCCTCCCACCCGGCGCCGTCGACAAAGCCTCCGTGGACCAGAACGATGTTTTTCATGGGGGTGAACCTCCTTCTTAATGTTCGCGATAAGACGACTGATTCCACGCTCGGGCTGAAGGTCGCAAAGCTTTCCCGCCCTACCGACACACCCGCACCCAGCCCCTGTTTGACCGCCTCACCTACCTCTTCTAGACTCGAAGTTTCGCCGCACCCGTCCGTTCCCCCATGGCCGACAACATCAAAGTCAAACTCCCCGACGGCTCCATCAAGGAGCTGCCCAAGGGGACCACCGCGCTCGAGGTAGCCAACTCCATCTCGCCGCGCCTCGCCCAAGCCGCGCTGGTGGCGCAGATCCGCCCTTCCAATAACGGCGCGGAAGCAAAACTCGTCGACCTCACCACGCCACTCAGCGAAGACGTCGAACTTCGCATCCTCACGGAAAAAGATCCCGAATCGCTCGAGGTCTTCCGCCATTCCTCCGCGCATCTGCTTGCGGCAGCCGTTCTAGAGCTATTCCCTGAGACCAAGCTGGGACACGGTCCGCCGACCGACAGCGGATTCTTCTACGACTTCTACCGCGAGAAGCCCTTCACGCCCGATGACCTTGCCGCCATCGAGAAGAAGATGGCCGAGCTCGCGCAGCAGGACATCCCCTACCGTCGCGAGATGCTTTCGCGCGACGCCACGCTCGCCCAGGCCAAGCAGCAAGGCGACTTCATGAAGTGCCACTTCATCGAGCAGTTCGTGAAGCCGGGCGAGCAGGCCAGCTTTTATCAGACTGGCAAGTTCGTGGACTTCTGCCGCGGTCCGCACATCCCGTCCACCGGACGCATCAAGGCGTTCAAGCTGCTGAACCTCGCCGGCGCCTACTGGCTGGGCGACGCCAAGAACCAGCAGCTCCAGCGCATCTATGGGACCTCCTTCTATTCGAAGAAAGAGATGGACGCCTACCTCCACCAGATCGAGGAGGCGAAGAAGCGCGACCATCGCTTGCTCGGCAAGCAGCTGGACTTGTTTTCGATACAGGAACTCGCCGGACCGGGGCTCATCTTCTGGCACCCCAAGGGTGGCACCATCCGCAAGCTTATGGAAGACTGGATGCGCGAGGAGTACATCCGGCGCGGCTACTCACTCGTCTACACGCCGCATATTCTGCGCGTAGACACGTGGAAGGTCTCCGGCCACGAGGGCTACTACGCGAAGAACATGTATCCGCCCATGGAGATGGACGACGCGCTCTATCGCGTGAAGCCGATGAACTGCCCCGGCCACATCCTTATCTACAAGAGCGATCTGCGCAGCTATCGCGACCTGCCACAGCGCTACGGCGAGCTCGGCACCGTTTATCGCTACGAACTTTCCGGCGTGATGCATGGCCTGTTGCGCGTGCGCGGATTTACCCAGGACGACGCGCACATCTTCTGCACGCCGCAGCAGATCGAGGACGAGGTCGTCGGCTGCATTGAATTCGCGCTCGCCGTCCTGAAGACCTACGGCTTCGACCAGTTCCAGGTGGAACTCTCCGACTGGGATCCCAAAGACCGCGCCAGCTACGCCGGCACCGACGAGCAATGGTCGCTGGCCATGCGCTCGCTCGAAAACGCGCTCCGGCGTTCCAAGCTCGAGTACAAGACCATCCCCGGCGAGGCGGCATTCTACGGTCCCAAGATCGACGTAAAGTTGGTCGACGCCATCGGCCGCCTCTGGCAGCTCTCCACCATCCAGTTCGACTTCACCTTGCCGCAACGCTTCGATCTCGAATACGTCGGCGAAGACGGCCAGCGTCATCAGCCCGTGATGGTCCATCGCGCGCTCTATGGATCGATCGAACGTTTCTTCGGCGTGCTCATCGAGCACTATGCCGGCGCTTTTCCGGTGTGGCTCGCGCCGGTGCAAGTGGCCATCGTGCCCATCACCGACCGCCACGTCGGTTACGCGGCGTCGGTCGAGAGCATGTTGAAAGATATCGGCGTGCGCTCCGTGCTCGACGCGCGCTCGGAGAAGATGAACGCCAAGATCCGCGAGCACGCCATGCAGAAGGTCCCGTTCATCCTCGTGATCGGCGACAAGGAAGCCGAAAGCGGCAACGTGAACGTGCGCACCCGCGGCAAAGAGAAGACTGAGGACATGAAGGCGCAAGACTTCGCCGCGCACCTCAAACAGCTCATCGATTCCAAGGCCACCACGCTCTAAGTAACTATTATCCCTAGAGTTACAAGAGACGAAATTCTCTCTGCTGGCTGCGGCCGTCCTGGGCTAGCGGCCGTCCCGGGACTGCCAGGCCAGATAGGCGATCGAAGATAGACGATAGACGATAGACGATAGCCACTAGGCTTCGGTGACTACAGCGGGATGTTCCCGTGTTTCTTGGGCGGGTTCTTATCACGCTTGGTCTGGAGCATCTCGAGCGCATCGATCAGTTTCTTGCGCGTCTCGCGCGGTTCGATCACGGCGTCCAGGTAGCCGCGCTCCGCCGCCACGTAGGGGTTGGCGAACTTCTCCGTGAACTGTTCGATCTTTTCTTGGCGGACCGCGGCGACCGCGTCGTCGCCCTTGAGTTTTCCAAAGCCTTCCTTCCTGGCTTTGTCCAACTCGCGTTTGTAGACGATGTCCACCGCGCCCTCCGGGCCCATCACGGCAACCTCAGCCGTGGGCCAGGCGTAGTTGATGTCCGTGCGGATGTGCTTCGACGCCATCACGCAATACGCGCCGCCGTAGGCCTTGCGCGTGATCACGGTGATCTTCGGGACAGTGGCTTCAGCGTAGGCGTAGAGCAGCTTGGCGCCGTGCTTGATGATGCCGCCAAACTCCTGCTGCGAGCCCGGCAGGAATCCGGGTACGTCTTCAAAGGTGATGAGCGGGAGGTTGAAGGCATCGCAGAAGCGGACAAAGCGCGCGGCCTTCACGCTGGCGTTGATGTCGAGCACGCCGGCCAGCACCGAGGGCTGGTTGGCGACGATGCCGGCGGGACGTCCGTTGAAGCGCGCGAATCCCACCACGATGTTCTTGGCGTAGTGCTCGTGCACCTCGAAAAAGTAGCCATCGTCGATCACCGCGTGAATCACGTCTTTGATGTCGTAGGGCTTGCTGGATTCCGCGGGCACCACGGTCTGCAACTCTTCATCAGCCCGGTCGATCGGGTCGGTGCAAACCTTCCGTGGCGGGTCGTCTACGTTGTTGGAGGGCAGGAAGCTGAGCAGCTCACGGATGAGCGCCAGGCATTCGGCGTCGTCGTGCGCGCGGAAGTGCGCCACGCCGGATATCTCGTTGTGCGTCTGCGGGCCGCCCAGCTGCTCTTTGGTGACCTCCTCGTGCGTGACCGCCTTGATCACGTCGGGTCCGGTGATGAACATGTACGAGGTCTTATCCACCATGCAGATGAAGTCGGTGATGGCGGGCGAATAGACAGCGCCGCCGGCGCAGGGACCCATGATGGCGGAGATCTGCGGGATCACGCCGCTGGCCAGCGTGTTGCGCAGGAAGATGTCGGCGTAGCCGCCGAGCGAGACCACGCCCTCCTGGATGCGCGCGCCTCCGGAGTCGTTGAGCCCGATGAGGGGAGCGCCCACCTTCATCGCCAGGTCCATGAGCTTCACGATCTTCGCCGCGTTGGTCTCGGAGAGCGAGCCGCCAAACACGGTGAAGTCCTGCGCGAAGACGAACACCAGCCGGCCTTCGATCTTGCCATAGCCGGTGACGAAGCCATCGCCGTAGATCTTCTGCTCGTCCATTCCGAAATCGGTGCAGCGATGGGTGACGAGCTTGTCCGTCTCTTCGAAGGTGCCTTCGTCGAGCAGGAACTCGATGCGCTCGCGGGCGGACATCTTTCCCGCCTGGTGCTGCTTCTCGCGGCGCTCCTTGCCGCCACCTGCTTCGGCTAGCCCGTCGCGGCGCTTTAGTTCAGCGAGTTTCTGCTCCCGATCCATGGACACGGATTATAGAGCCCAGAAACCATTAACCACGAAGCCCACGAAGTTTCGCGAAGGCGTCTCTCTTGAAGAGCCTTCGTGTTCCTTCGTGACCTTCGTGGTTAGAGGGATTGCGGACTACTCGCCGGGGCCGCCCATATCGCGCCAGCGATAGGTCTTGCCGTCCCACAGCACCAGTGAGCTTTGGCTGGTACCGTCTTCTTCCAGCACGATCACGCTCACCTGCTTGGCCGGCTTCCCCTTCTTGGCGACGTTCATGGGAGCGACGTTGATGGTGTTGAACGGCAGGTTGATCATCACCACTTTCGCCTTGGGAGTGGGATTGCGCCAGCCTTCCGCGCCCGCGCCGTGGATGACGAGCACCACGTAGTCACCTTCCGGTCGCTCGCTCGACAGGCCGGCGGTATTTTTTGGATTGCCATAGCCGAAGGCGGCGAAGTAGGGATCGATCACCGCATACTTGAACGGGATCTGCCCGCTGAAAACGTTGCGCACGCGCGCGACGATCACCGCATCTTCCACGCCGTCACCATCGAGATCGCCGACCAGCAGTGGCGCCCACGCCTGCACGTGCTCCGGCTGGTGCAGATAACGCGTGGTGTTCGCGCGCTGCAGCGCGACCTTGAAGCTTGGTCCGAACTGCTTTTTCACGATCAGTTGCAGGTCGGCGGGAATCGCGGGTGCACCCTCGGAGAGTGAGTTCGCGTCACTCGGATCAGGTGGCGGCGCGACCGTGGCGTCCGCCGGCTCTTTGGGCGCGGGGGGCGCGGGTTGCTGCTGGCTTTGCGCGAGACACACGGTGTTGACTAAGCTGACGAAAAAGAGAAGGCAGGCGATGCGTAAGGCTCGCATGCTGCCTACTCTAGCGCGATTCCCGGCGCTTACAACCCCAAAGAACCGTCGCGGTTAACGTCGAATGCGCGCCCGCGATACAGCCGGCGCAGCAACCAGACGCTGGCCACGCTCACGAATGCCGCGCCCAAGGCGATGCTCACCACCACTGGGAACGTACATATAAAAGTGCAGGCTGAGGAACCACAAAGCAAAAAGTGCGACGACAATGACCTTAGAGTCGGTGATCTTCAATAGAGTCGGTTTCCAGTCTCGAGTTTCTGGGTCATCTTCTACGGCCCCGAAGGTGGAGAGAAGTAGGCGGAATCTACCGCGCGGGCCCGGCGGTCTTTCATCTTCCTGTAACAATTTCCCGCTAGAATCCGCTACTTATGGAAAGCAAGCTCAACATCGACGCGCGCGATGGTTCGGCGCCCGGCCACCGCGTGATGGTCCTCGCCGGTCCGCTGGTGCTCAACAACATCTTCGACTTCCAGCCCGCGGTGCGGGCCGAGACGGCTCCCGTGCTGGTGCTGGATCTTACGGCCGTGTCTTACGTCGACTCCGCCGGCATCGGTGCCCTCGTCAACGTGCAGGTTTCGCGCGACCGTGCGGGACGCAAACTCGCGCTCGCCGGCGTGAGCAAGCGCTGCCGTGAAGTGCTGGCCATTACCCGCGTGGAGAATGTCTTCACGTTTTACGATACCGTCGAGCAGGCGGAGACCATCACGAAGAACGCCACCGCTTAAGCTCGTACTCTTGCTCTCTTACTCCCCAGTTCACCGCCTCTCGTCCCGACTCTACGTAGCTCTCGATCTCGCTGGAACTTGCGCCCTGGAACGGTGTCATACTGGGCGTAGCCAGTTTTGGCGTACCCTAGGCGAGCGTTTGGCCATGCAGCATCGCCTCGCATTCCGGCGCGAAGTGGTTCCGTCTGTCGAAGACGGCAAGCCCGTCTTTGTTTTTGCCGTCGGCTACATCATCGCCATCCGTCCCGGACTCCCCGCGCCGCAGCCGGTACTCGCGATCATCTTTCTCGCCGCGCTTTTTCTCGCCATCCCCGAGGTGCGCGGTTTCGCGCTGCTCTCCGTGCCTGCCGGCATCGTCTGCGGATGCATCCTGTACGCGCTGCGCAAGTGGCGGCAGCGCAATTTCCCTGCGCCAGACGCCGCGCCGCTGGGCCTCTAAATCCGCGCCGTTTCGCGCTTCTTTCTGCTCGTGAACCACTGGCAATCCAGCATTGTTTTGCGCTATAATCCTTATTGCTCTCATCCGCACTAACCGCATGAATTATCAATGAGTTACCGCCCTCGCGGACCGTTCAGTTGGCACCTGCGCGAAGGCGCTGGGTGTGTTCGAAACGGAGGGCGGAAAGCGGAGAGCGCATTTAAGGAAAAATGCCCGACGAAAAAGATCCTCAGCTGCCTTTGAATCCTGACGAACCAGTCAAGCGTCCCGCGGACATGGGTCCGGGCGCGGCCAGCATCCTCCCCATAAACATCGAGGACGAGATGCGCCGCTCGTATCTCGACTACTCCATGTCGGTGATCATCGGGCGCGCGCTGCCCGATGTTTACGATGGACTCAAGCCCGTCCATCGCCGCCTGCTCTATCACATGCACGATATGGGACTGCTGCACAACCGCAAGCAGGTGAAGTGCGCCAAGGTCGTCGGCGAGTGCATGGGCCGCTTCCATCCCCACGGTGACAGCGCGCTTTACGACGCGCTCGTTCGTCTGGCCCAGCCGTGGAGTTTGCGCTATCCGCTGGTCGATGGCCAGGGCAACTTCGGTTCCGTCGATGGGGATTCCGCCGCGGCCATGCGGTACACCGAGTGCCGGCTCACTGCCATCGCCGAAGACCTGTGCATCGACATCGACAAAGACACCGTCGACTTCGTCCCCAACTACGACGAATCCACCGTGGAGCCGACCGTACTCCCCACGCGCATCCCGAACTTGCTCGTCAACGGTTCGAACGGTATCGCCGTCGGGATGGCGACGAACATCCCGCCGCACAACATGAACGAGATCGTGGACGCCGCCATCATGCTGGTGGAGAATCCCGCGACCACGCTGCCCGAGATATTGAAGATCGTCAAAGGTCCCGACTTCCCGACCGCGGGCTACATCTACGGACGCAGTGGCATTGCCGAGGCCTACAAGACCGGGCGCGGCCGCTTCATCATGCGCGCCAAGGCCGCCATCGAGACCTTCCAGAAAGATCGCCAGGCCATCATCATCACCGAGATCCCCTACCAGGTGAACAAGGCCACGCTCATCAAGCGCATCGCCGACCTGGTGAACGACAAGATCGTGGACGACGTTTCCGATGTGCGCGATGAATCCGATCGCGACGGCATGCGCATCGTCATCGAGCTGAAGCGCGGCGCCGAGCCGCAGATCATCCTCAATCAGCTCTACAAGCACACCTCCATGCAAGAGAGCTTCTCCATGATCTTCCTGGCCGTGGTCAACGGACAGCCGCGCGAACTCGGCCTCATCCCCGCGCTGCAACACTTCATCGACCACCGCGTGGAAGTGGTCCGTCGCCGCACCGCCTTCCTGCTGAACCGCGCGAAAGAGCGCGAGCACATCCTGGTGGGCTACAAGATCGCGCTCGATAATCTGGATGCCGTCATCAAGATCATCCGCGGCTCGGAGAACCGCGCCGCCGCGCGCCAGGCCATGGTCGAAGCCAAGCTGAAGGTGACCGACCGCACCTGGGCGAAGATCCTCGCCGAGACGGGCACGCTCAGCCGCTCCGGCGTGCTCACCGCGGTGCAGGCCGAAGCCATCCTTGAGTTGCAGTTGCACCGCCTCACCCGCCTCTCGCAAGACGAGATGCTCAAGGAACTCGAAGAGACGTTGAAGCGCATCGCCGAGTTCGAGTCCATCCTTGCGTCCGATAAAAGGTTGCGCGGCGTCATCATCAAGGAAATGAAGGAAGTAAAAGAAAAGTACGGTGACGCCCGCCGTACCCAGATCATCGACGAACAGGCTGAGATCGAGCTCGAAGACCTGATCGCCGACGAGCAGGTCGCCGTCACCATCTCGCACAACGGCTACCTCAAGCGCACGCCCGTCTCTACCTATCGCGCGCAGCGCCGCGGCGGCACCGGACGCACCGGGATGAAGACGCGCGACGAGGATTTCGTCGAGAAGCTGCTCATCGCCTCCACCCATGCGTACTTGCTGGTCTTCACCAACACCGGCCGCGTCTACTGGCTGAAAGTCTATGAAGTTCCAGACGTGGGCCCGGCGGGCAAGGGCAAGCACATCGGCAACCTGGTGGCGCTGCAGCCGGGCGAGACGGCGCGCGCCATTCTGAACGTTCGCGACCTCGAAGAAGAAGGCAAGTTCGTCTTCTTCGCCACGCGCAATGGCACGGTGAAAAAGACGCCGCTCATCGACTTCTGCAACGTGATGTCGCGCGGCATCATCGCCATCGGCGTCGACAAGGGCGACGAACTGGTTGCGGCGCGCTCCACCGACGGCCAGCAGATCGTCTTTCTGGCGTCGCATGAAGGCATGGCCATCCGCTTCGACGAAGAAGACGTGCGTCCGATGGGACGCGCCGCCTACGGCGTCCGCGGCATGACGCTCGACAAGAACGATTACGTCGTCGGCATGGCCGTCACACCGAAGTCGGCGCCCAACGGCAAGTCTGCGGGCGACTCCGCCAAGATGCATAGCCAGGAGCGCGCCGGAAAATCCGCCGCAAAAAAGAATGGCAAGAATGGCAAAGACGCCAAGAACGGCAAGGACGGGGCTGCTCATAAAGACGGCAAAGATGCCGCCGCAGCCCCCGAAGCCAGCGGCGTACTCGATTCGGAGAAAGCGCAGCAGAGCGCGCGCCTCATCCTCTCGGTCACCGAGATGGGCTACGGCAAACGCACGCACGTGGACGAATATCGCCTGCAGACCCGCGGCGGCAAGGGCGTGATCAACGTGAAGACCACCGCGCGCAACGGCATGGTCTCGGCCATCCTGCTGGTGGACGAGCATTCCGAAGCGATGATCATCTCGCAATTCGGGAAGATCATCCGCATGGACACCACGCAGATCCGCGAGGCCGGCCGCTCGACGCAGGGCGTCCGCTTGCTGCACATGGAAGGCGGCGACAAGGTCGCTGCCGCCGTCGTCATCCCCAAGGATGAGGCGCCGGAGACGAATGGGACGCTGATTCAGTAAAACCGCTGGGCGGTCTCGCCTGCATCAAGCGTTTAGGCCCCTGAGCGCAACAGAGTTGAAGCCCGCTCGCCTGCTTATCGCAGCAGGAGCAGCGGGCTTTTTCTTGGGCGGTAGGGAGGGATTCCGGGGATACCCTCCCCCCTCCCCCTCTGCGCTTTTTTAGCTCTTTTTTCAGTTGTCATGAAATCAGCGACTTAGCGATGGTTTGCCCCGGTAAGCCGGCCGACAACTCCTGTGTTGGCGGGGATTTACGTGCGAATGCTGGGTTTCTGAAGAGAATCCCCGAAAAATCCCGGAAAGATTCCCGAGAGATCCCCGTCGTTGGTCCCCATCCGGGGATCAAGGACGGTTTCAGGAGCGTTCGGCAGAGCGGAAGGGCTCTAGTCTTTACTTGGTCGAGCTAGCTTTTCAAAGAACGAGCGAAGCAGGGCAGCGCCTGCGTAGGCCGGCGTCTGTAGGTACACCCCTGTTCTTCCAGTATGCGCTTTCGCGAGGGGCAAACCGGAAAACTAACTGCACGCTATCCTCATTACGCGCTCAGTGAGTTAGCGGGAATATCGTGTTCGGAGGGGCTTGACAGGAAATTTTTACCGCGGGTTTTCTTCCTCCCACACAAGCAGAGGCAGCTCCCTTCGACTTCGCTCAGGGCAAGTTGAGAACGTGGGGCACCCGGCAGCGGTAAGGGGCCTTCGTGCATTCTTTCTAGAAAGACTAACAACGACTTGACAACATATAAAAGGATATCTTACTATGAGTTTTCAAAGGAAGTGTTTATATGCACATGAAAGTAGCTGACCAAGCTTGGGTAGCGACCGCGTTGCTACACCAGGAACAACCAGGGAGAGCCGACTTCTCGCTGCAGGAGATCCGTGCGCGTGCTGAACAGGAGTTCGGCGCGCTGCAGCCCGGGGTGTATCAGCACATCGTCACGCATTCGATTGCGCAGAATGCTCCCAGTCCTAACACCGCTCGCCTGCTTACGAAGACTGACCGCGGCCGGCGCCGACTTTTTCGGCCGGGAGATAAGACCCATCCGCAGCGAAGGGGAAAGCTGCTGCCACGCGCGGATGAGATCTCTGAAGGGTATCGGCCGCTCTTGGATTGGTACGAAAGGATCTATGCTAGAAGCGCCGATCGCTCCGGATCCAGCGGCAATGTCTCTCGACCCTCCGCATTTCTGGCGTTCGTCGGGCTGATTCCCGCATACGACCTGAAGGAGATGGAAGAAGTGATCCAGCGCGACAGCGAACGGATCGAGGATGAACCCACCGCGGGCGGCAAGGACCAAGATGTCGCATGAGCGAGTTCTGCTCGACACGAACGTGGTCATCGGCCTCTTCGCGGGCGACCCGCGGATCTCAGACCGCCTCGCTGCCAAGCAGGAGGTGTTTCTCCCCGTGCCGACTCTCGGCGAACTCTACCGCGGGGCGTTCGGGTCCACTCGCCGCTCCGAGAATCTCCGACGCATAGAGCAGTTTGCACAGGCAGTCCCCGTTCTTTCCTGTGACGCGGTCACCGCTCGGCACTATGCCGAACTGAAGCAGGCCCTGCTCGAGCGGGGGCGGCCGATCCCGGAGAATGATCTGTGGATCGCTGGAATCGCTGCCCAGCATTCATTGTCTGTGATGACGCGCGATGCTCACTTTAATGAACTGCGAGGCGTCGAGGTCGAGTTCCTCGAATTGTGAACTCTGGTCGTCGACCTGGTTAGGCAACGATGGAGGACGAGATGGCGCCAAAGCGACGCGTAGCAACGCATCCGGGAGAAGTTCTGCTGGCTCCTAAGCAGTAGCTAATGGCGAGTTTGGGTCCCAATCGAAGCAATCTGCTGCTGGAAACAATCCAATACTAAATTTTCTAGGGGCTTTAGACTCCCCACATCAGCGGCTTTGAGCCCGGCTACATATTCTGCCTTGCGACGCTTCAGTATGGCGGGGAGCGGATCGCCCGCGAAAACTGGTGCTACTTCCGAAACCATAACCAAATAAGCTAGCGCGCGGGCCACCCGCCCATTGCCGCCATTGAATGGGTGAATAGCGTTGGTCCGCCACATCACATAGGCAGCCCTCTCTATCGGGCTCCGCGCTTTTCCGTCGCCGTCATAAAGCCAGGAGAGCATATCTTGCACGTCTATTCGAACCATTGAGGCGTGCGAAGGCTGGTGTTCAGTGTCAGTGATTTCGACTCTTGTGAGCGCATCTCTAAAGTTTCCGGCGCAGGGATAGATGTCTTGGATTGTCAGACGATGTATCTCCGTTACCGCACCTTCAGTTATTCTCGTCCGCTCGTTCTGAACGAAATCGGCCAAATACTCCACAACAACCCCCTGGTTGCGGATTTCGTAATTAGCCTTCTCGTCTCTTGGGCAGAGCAGTTTTTCGTCGTTGGCCATAAATTAGAACGGGCCGGCTAAAAAGCCGGCCCATATGGTTAATCTTTGGTTAAGCACGCTTCTTCGCAGGCGTCTCCGAGATAACCTTGTCGACCTGCTCTCGTGTGATTCTTTCGTCCTCTAATCCAGCATTTCCGAATGCCCACTCGCGTACGAATTCAAGCGAAGGATTCCTAGTTTCCGGGCGGCTCTTTGAAACCTCCCGCATCGTATCAAGTAGTTTCTTTTCTGTTTGCGTCAACGGGGTCCTCCTGCTCTATCCGACGGCGTGGCGTAGAGTAACACGTCCTAACCTCTACAAGGGATGAGATAGCGGTCGTTATTTGGATGTAAATATTGTCTCATGTGGTGCCTATATATAGCCGGATGCCAACACAAGCGCCTTTGCTTGTGTGGGAGTAAGCCTTCCAGGCTGCCGCAGGCCCGCACGCAGTCACGGCGGCGGACGAAGCGCCTCGAAGAAATCACTACTTCTGCTTAGTTGCCGGAGCTACCGCTGGCGGCGTCGGTGTTGTGCCCGCCTCAGTCTTCTTGGCGAGTTTCTCTAGCGTGCGCAGCAGTTCCTTCACGACCTTGTCAGCGACGTCTGCGCTCGCGCCTTTGTACTTCGCGCCCTTGCTCTCCTGCGTTGTGGCCCACAGCACGTCGCCGTCGGGATTCACCAAGCGCACCGCAATCCGCGCTTCATGGATCGTCTCGGTCGAAGCGCCGGAATCCTGTATGGCCGCGTGCGCCCCGCCGAAGGCGCCGCTTGCCGAGTTGCGGTCCGCGGTGAATCCTCCGCCTGAATGCCCTGCGGCCGTCCCCTCGCTGTAAGAGTGGAACTCCTGCGAGTCTTTCTCCAGGCCAGCGCCGCGCAGGAATGCGTCTGCCCGGTCTTTGTTCTCGGTGACGATGAAGCGCTTGTTCTCCGTCAGTTGACTCACGACCATCGCCTGGATCTGCTTGGAGACCACATCGTCACCAAAGCTATCCACGTAAATGCGCTTCACCGAGACGAGTTGCTTCTCCAAGTCGGGATCGCGGGTGGTCCCCGTGGCAGGCACGGCAGGCGCCGCCGCCGCCGGCTTCGCGGGAGTAGCGGCTTGCGGTGCGGGCGTTGCAGTCTGCAGGAGCAGAAGTGTGGCGATCAGCAGCGTAGACATTTGCTCTCCTAATTCCCGCGCCCGCTCTTGCGCGCCTCTTCGTCCTCATAATCCACCTTTTGCCCCGTGCGCGCTTCCAGGCTGGCCAATGTCACCCGGACAGTGTTCTTCCCCAACTCGAACACCGCTGCCTGCTGCTTGTCGTTCGCGTCCTTGTAGCCGACGGTGAGGAAGTGTTTCCGCTTCTTGGAGAACAGCGCCATCCACGTGAGCGCGATCGCGACTCCCAAACGGCGGCCAGCCTTCTGGCCGTACTCAAGGTCGTTGATGCGGTCGTAAGGGACCTCAAAGCGCTGACCACCGTAGGTAAATACAAGCACGATCTCGTTTTTCGCGGACATCGTGCCCTGCGTACCCTCCTTGAGTTCCGCTACCGTGCCGCCCACGTACATTGCCTTGTCGCTGGCGAGTCCCGCCCAGGCCGCCGACTCGAGCAGGAAGCAGGTCACCAACGCTGTCACAATGATCTTGTTTTTCATGCGTCCTCCTAGTTGCCTGGCGTCCTAGTTACCAATCCCCGCCTTACGCGCTTCCGCGTCTTCGAAATCCACCTTCTTGCCGGTCTTGGCTTCGAGCGCACGAAGTGTAGGGCGGATCACGCTCTTCCCCAATTCAAAGACCGCCGCTTGTTGCTTGTTGGCGTCATCGAGAAAACCGATCGTCAGGAAGTGCTTTCGCTTGTGCGAGAAAAGGAAAAATGGATTGATCGCGATCGCCAATCCCACCCGCCGGCCGGCTTTCTGGCCGTACTCGAGGCTGTTGATCCGCTCGTACGGGACTTCCCAATGCGTCTTTTTGTATTGAAAGACGAAAGTGTTCTCCGCGAGGACGGGCTTGCCCTCCGTCCTCTCTTTGAGGGCGTTGACGGTCCCTCCCACATACATCGCTTCGTGCGTGCCGATGCCGGCCCAGAGCAATGCATCAGTGAACAGCAGGACGATAAGAAGCGCTATCGTGCGTCGGCGCATGCGAATACCTCTTCAGTGTGGATTGCGCCCGCCATTATCGGCCCGAGCCTCGCTAAGTCAATGATTTCCTGTCATCTGTTCTGGAATCCGAACACGTCGGCCGGGTGCCCCACACAAGCTGGTTTTGCTTGTGTGGGAGCCGATCTGTCCGTCGAGCTGAAATCGGGCCTGCGGCAGCGGATTCAACTACGTGGTGGAAGGCCAGTTCGAATCGCCTTCCGCGAACAAGGCGGCCCTCGATCTCTTCTTCGTCCAGACCGCTTACGGCGCCCCGCCCTGCGAGGCCCGCGGCAATACCACTTGGACCGCGACGAAGCGCTGAAGGTCGTCCGCGCTATGCGTCGCGTGCGGTGCGAGCCGCGGGTGCCCCACACAAGCCGCTCTGCTTGTGTGGGAACCCTGAAGTCCTCCGTGTCTCCGTGGTGAAAAGGACTATCTGCTAAGATTCGCCGGTCATGACGACTCAAGCCTCGCATCCTTCTGCTACCGCTTCCACCGGCAATCAACTTCCACCGGAAGCCCAGCTCTATCAACTGGCACTCGGATTCATGGTGACGGCCGGGTTGCAAGAGGTGCTCAAGGCCGACATCGCCGACAAGTTGAATGCTGGGCCCAAGCCGGTGGCCGAGCTGGCCAAGGCGAGCGGCTTGCATGAGGACGCGCTGTATCGCGTGCTGCGCGCGCTCGCGTCCGTGGGCGTCTTCACCGAGACCGCGCCGCGCACCTTCGCCAACACGGCGTTGAGCGAGCCGTTGCGGCACGATGCCGGGCCGCTGCGCGGCATGATCGCGTTCCTTTCCGACCCGCTGCACCTGCGCAGCTACGCGCATTTCGACCACTGCGTGCGTACGGGCGAGACGCTCTGCCAGCCTGCGCTCGGCATGCCCATCTGGGACTACTTCGGCGCCAATGTTGCCGAGGCCCGCTTGTTCGACGACGCCATGACGGCCTTCAGCGCGTCGGTCATCCCCGCCGTGCTCGCCACCTACGACTTCTCCGGCATCGGGACACTGGTAGACGTTGCCGGCGGACACGGCTTCGTGCTCACCTCGATTTTGGAAAAATATCCGCCGATGCGCGGCGTGCTCTTCGACATGGAGCGGGTCTGCGTGGGTGCGCGTGAGCGTATCCGGAAGCTTGGCATGGAAGCCCGCGTGCGCGTCGAGTCGGGAGACTTCTTCAAAGCGATCCCCGCAGGCGACGCCATCATCATGAAGCACATCATCCACGACTGGGCGGATGCGGAAGCGCGCAAGATCCTGGAGAGCTGCCATCGCGCGCTGCCCGCGAACGGCAAGGTCATCCTGCTCGAGACCGTGCTCCAGCCGGGCAATGGTCCGGACCTCGGCAAGTGGATCGACCTCGAGATGCTCGCCTTCCCCGGCGGCCGGGAACGTACGGAAGGGGAGTTCGGAGCATTATTCGCGAGCGCCGGATTCAAACTCACGCGCGTCGTCCCCAACCAGTCGCCGCTGGCGACGGTCGAAGCGGTCAAGCAATAGGCGCGGCCTGCGGGCCGTCAGCTTGCGGGGGACTCAACCGCAGCCTAAGTGGGCCAGCGGCCAGAAATTTTCTCGCGGCAGCGCAACTTCTCTTCGACGGTAACGTTACCCTCATTACCTCGGTAATTTGCGCGCCTTTTGGGGATGGTGCATTCTCTGTCCGTGAGCAAGAACAAGCGCATCCTCTCGATCTCGAACGAGCCCAACCTGGCCGCCTCGCGCGCGCTCGCGCTGGGCAACGCTGGACACCAGGTCACTTCTGCCGCCGGACGCACACACGGTGAGCAGGCCATCGCCGGCGGCGAATTCGATGTGCTGGTGCTGTGCCACACGCTCGCCTCCGAAGAAGCTATCGCGCTCACCCATGCGTTTCGCAAGGTGAACCCCAGCGCCAAAGTGCTGGCCGTCGCCACGGGATGGTTCATCGTGGTCCGCGCCGACCGGGTGGTGCAGATGACGGATGGACCTTTTGCGCTGCTCTCCGCCATCCATGATCTGGACGACGATCTGGACGACTAGGATCGCCAGCGAGCGGACCGTAGCCGCAACACGAAAGCGATTGACCTCGTCGCACACCGAAGCGTAGCCTGCGCTCACCTCCGCGAAAAAACTCAAAGGAGAACCGATGGTCTCGCTTGCTTCACTTTGGCTTCCCATCCTGCTTGCGTCCGTCATCGTCTTCATCGCCAGCTCGATCATGCACACGGTGTTGAAGTATCACCACAGCGACGTCCACCGCCTGCCCGATGAGGAGAATGTCCGTGCCGCGCTGCGCGGCCTGGCGCGCGGCTTCTACATGGTGCCTTACTGCGACCACAAGGACATGAAGTCGCCCGAGATGCAGGAGAGATTCAAGCAGGGGCCCATCGCGCACATCAACGTGATGGCCAACGGCCCGGTCAACATGGGAAAGTTCCTGGGACAGTGGTTCGGCTTCCTGCTGATCGTGAACTTCTTCGTGGCGTATCTCGCCGCGCACACGCTGCCGTTCGGCGCAAATTATCTCGTCGTCTTTCGCGTCGTGGGTACGGCGGCATTCCTGGCCTACGGCCTGGCAAACCTCGCCAACGGCATCTGGAAGGCGCAGGGTTGGGGCATGACGATCAAGGAAGTGATGGATGGCTTGTTCTACGGACTGCTGGTCGCGGGCACCTTCGGCTGGCTCTGGCCGCGCTAAGCGCTGATCACTGATCGCTGATCACTGATCGCTGACGCAGAGGCTGCGCGCGCATCGGATGCCGCTGGCCGGGTCGAGCAATGTCGCAACGTTCGACGCCCGGTCGGTCAGCGATCCATAGAGTCCCGCGACGCG
The DNA here is from genome assembly GCA_030774055.1 of Acidobacteriota bacterium. Classification (NCBI taxonomy): domain Bacteria; kingdom Pseudomonadati; phylum Acidobacteriota; species Acidobacteriota bacterium. The sequence goes on along the minus strand of JALYLW010000053.1, from coordinate 9,917 downwards.
CTGGATCTGCTCCGGAGCTGCCGGGTGGATGATCTCCAACTGCAAGCGCCCGTATGCCAGCAGCGCGAGCAAGCGCAGTTGCAGGGCAGCATTGGCCAGTTCCACGCCGGCGCGCGCTGTCTCCGGTTCATGGCTCGCGCGCGCCAGCTCCGCCAGGCGCGTGAGGATGGCGGCGTTCTCGGCTACGCGGCGCACGTATCCGGCCGCTACCCGGCGTCGCCGGCGCTCGAGGGCGCGCACCTCAGCCACCGACAGATATTGGCGCAGGAACTTCTCATTGCCGGCATCGAGCAGCGCCTGGAAGGCGAGCAGGTCCACCGGCTGCACATAGCGCTCCATGTCGGTGGGCGCGGTGAGCGAGATGCTCTGCCCGCGCACCGCCCAGTAGACCAGCAGCAGTCCCGCGAACGAGATCGCGATCATCAGCGCCGGCCAAAGGTGAGTCATCGGCGTAGCAACTCCGCCAGCGCGCCGTTCCAACCTTCCATCTGCGGCGCCGGCTGGGGCTGATAATCGGCCGCGCGCTCGGGCACAGCCAGGTAATAAAGCCAAACGCCCTGCGCCACCACGAAGGCCAGCGGCTTCATGATCGTGAAAACGGCGTGCGTCCAGATGGCATGCGTGCGCACGGTGACGAGCGCCAGGTCCACGCTGGTGAAGATGGCGAGGCCGAGCGCGATGCCGAAGACATAGTGCGGCCAGCGCAATCGCATCGCGCGCGCGAGCACAAAAAGCAGCGAGAGCAGGCCGACCTGCACGATGCGGACGCCGCGCTCGAGCATCAGGATGTTGGTGAGCAGGCGGTCCACCTCGAGCCCCGGCCCTGCATAGGCCATCAGCAGGGCCATGAGCACGAGCAATGCCGCTCCCCAACGGAAGAGCATCAGCGCCAGGTGTTGCACCGCATGGTAAGGCCGCAGCAAATGTTCCAGCACTTCCTGGATCACGGCGAGTCCCAACGCCCAAGCCACTATCTCTGCGCCCCAGTAGCCGTAGAAGTATCCCAGGGGAAAAGGACGCAGGACGAAATAGAGGACGAGCGAACGGACGATCAGGAAAACGGTGTAGGTGAAGAAAATCGGCAGATCGCGATACAGCCGGCGATACGCCAGCGCGCACACGATGCCGGCTTGGAGGGCCATCCCTGCCCACCACACCACCAGACTGAGGGTATCGCTTGTCATAGGCTGAGCCGGATTTGCCCGACTCAGCCTACTACAAACGTCCTGGGAGCCTTCCGTCATTCTGCGATTGTTCCGCAACCAGATCAACGAGTCAGGTCCAGTACGGGAAGCTCAGGCAACGCAAGGCGCAGTGCCCCTCCGTTCGGAGGCTTGCAGTTGGGGGTGCCGGGCTGGCAAGGCGGTGGTTCGGTGCCATCGGCGGAAGCAACGGTACATGTACCAATGAGCATTGAAGTTGCGAGCAGCAGTCTTATAATCCTGTTCACATTCTTTCTCCGGTGCGCGGTTCGCACGGGAGAGAGCGTGCTGCCTCATGGTTTCGAACGCGGAAGTGCTTTGAATCTGTTTGGTGTTCGGAAAGTGAAACAGAAATGAGATTTCGGTCGGCGAAAGAAGATCTTCACGAGACCACGCTCGCGGCGCTCCACGGGCGGCTCGAACGTCTGGAATATCTCGCCGATCTGCGGCGCGCGCCGGACCGTTACGAGCATTGGGGATTGGCGCGGGTGTACGGCGAGGCGCCGGCGCAGGGCGTGCTGCGCGAAGCGCACTTCGACGTGATGGACGCGCTCTTGCGCGCGCCGATGCCGCAAGTCTACGCGGAAGGGGAACAGCAGGCGGCTATCTTCGAGCGCCCGCCCGCGGACCTGTTACCGCCGGGGGCCGATACGCTGCGTGCCGCGCACTTCAGTTTAGTTTGGGACGCCCTGGCGAGCGTGGCGCGTCGTCGAGCGTCACGTCGCCCAACCGCATAGCGACGCCCACCACCTGGCCCACCACTTCGGCTTCCTGCGGATAGCGCATGATGCGCGGCTGCGCCGGTGATAAGGGATGCGGCTGCAGAATGATCTTTTCGCCCTTCACCGAACACCAGCAGCAAGTGAAGCCCTCGCGGCTCTCCACAAAATAAATCGGGCGCTCATACTCCGAACGCCACAGCCGCTCTTCCACCCGGTTCTTCGATTCATCCACTTGCACGAACGAGCCCGGCAGAAGCAGCGGATACATGGTCAGATCGTCGCTGCCGATGTACCCGTAGGTGTAGTCGGTCTCGAACAGCGTCGTCAGGTAGGTGAGCGGCACGATGCCCCAGCTCTGGATCATGCGGCCGATGTTGGTGGTCCTGCGCGAGTCGAAACTGGGATCGAGGCGCACCGGGATCTTTGCCGTCCCGCCCTCGATCGCGGGCAACAGGTGCGACTGCGGCAGCGCCATCACGTTGGCGTCGTGCGCCGCCGACGCCAGGTCGATGCCATACCACCCCAGCAGGTCGCTGAACGTCTGCCGGTAGATCACCGCCAGCGTATAGATCTTGTAGATGCTCGGCAGGATCCCCTTGGTCTCAATGTCGGAAAGGCGGCTGATGGAGATCGCATACTCGGGATTGCGGTGCCGGGCCGCCAGCTTCGAGCTGGCAGCTTCCACATCGCGTATCGTCAGGCCGATCTGTTCGCGTAACGCACGGAGTTGTTGGCCAGCCTCATGCATGGGAAGTGCCCTATATATCGGAGTAAGACCTAAAAGGTCAATGGACTTGTTCCGAATCTGGAACAGGCCCCGGGGACACCCCTAGAGTAGCAGCTGCCACGCCTCGCGGTACTTCTCATAGCGGCCGCGGCTGGCCACCACGTGCGGGAACAGCCAGAGCCCCATGGTTGGGGTAAAGATGCGCACCGGGATGATGTACCAGGTGCTGAGCGGGACCACCAGCACGGCGAGGAAGTCGGCGTCGGCGGTCACGATGGGGCGCTTGGCGCGGCCGTGGAAGGTCGTAACACGATAGGGTGCATGGCCGGAGACGCTCCGCACCTGGATGCGCCAAAGCCCGCTATCCATGCCCTCCGGACGCAATGCGCGGTTATCGACGATGGTGTCGTAACTGGTGCTTTCGCCGAACGGCCGCGAGACGATCAGGTGGTGATCGAGCGCCGCGGTGATGAACGCACTCTCCGCTCGTTCGCCCGCCAGCTTGGGTTGGTAGGCGAGGCTCATGCGAGGCGTGTTCTTCCCGGCACCGGGTGAGGCATTGCGGACATAAGGGGCCCTCGGCCCCGGTCGTCGGCGAGGGTCCGCGGCCGGTGCATGCTTGTCATTTCTGGTGAAGCAGAAGACGCAGCTTATTCCCGAAACCGCCGCGTCGTTAAGTGACGTTGTATCTGTCGGGATTCCAGAACAAAACGCTGTTCAATCTCAGAACAGAACATCGCGTTCTATTGCAGACGCAGGCGTTGTTTGGAAAAAACCTCCACGCGCTGCCCTGCGAGGCGCCGGTTCGGCAACTGGTTGCCGGACAATAAAATTCGCGCCGCAGTACGGAAAAAGGCCACTTCCGCCGGTGCCTTGCATCTAATCCTTGGGGAGCAGCAAACATTTACTCAAACGGACCGTGCTCGCCGGGGCTGTGATGTCCTGGTGTTCGTCGCGCTCGCCCAGGGGAGGACAAGTGCGGACAACTAAGGTCTCTACCCGGCAGTTCTCCACCCGCGCAGCGGGAAACATTTTCATCGCCGGGCGGCTGGGCGGGCCGGTTTCGGCATCTCACCTGTCAGTACCCCAAATTCAGCAAAGAACCCGCAACCCTCAAAGAAGCGCGCTTGGGTGTTTCCGACCCGCGCTTCTGCAACGCAGAGGCATGTTGGTCGAGAAGGAGTCTTCTAGTGATTTTGTTTAAAAATACCAGGGCAATGCTGCTCGCAATGGCGATGGTCCTGTCGCTCAGTGGTTTGGCGCTCGCGCAAGACCGTGATGGAGACGGCGACCGGGACCGCAACCAGAATGGCAACAACGGGAATCATTACGGCTGGAACAAGAACAAGCACAAGCAGGACAAGAACAAAAACCGCCAGCGCAACAACAGCGGCTACTACGGCAACCAGAACGGTGGCTACTACGGCAACGCCCCCTATAACCAGAACGGCGGCTACTACGGCGGCAATGCCCCTTATAACCAGAACGGCGGCTACTACGGCAACCAAAACGGTGGCTACTACGGCGGCGGCAACAACGGCGCGTCGCAATTCGGATATCAGGATGGCCTGAGAGCCGGCCAGAGCGATCGCCAGACCGGCCACTCCTACCGTCCCAACCAGTCGGCGGCGTACAAGGACGCCGACCACGGCGCCTCGATCAGCGGTTACGGCAACAGCGAACAGTACAAGCAGCAATATCGCCAGGCGTTCCTGCAGGGCTACCGCCAAGGGTACGGGAACCAGAATGGCGTCTACGGTAACCGGAACTCAAACCAGAACGGCGTCTACGGCAACCGGCCCTACCAGGGCGGTATCTATTCTCCACGCCGCTAGGCCAGAATAGGCAAGCGAATCTTCGACTTCGGTCCTTGGAAGCCCCGCTACGGCGGGGCTTTTTCCTGCGCGTGTTAGGGTCGCAGCTTACGGCGCGTCCCAGTCGAGCGCGTAGATCTGCTGGTTGCCGGTATTGCGCAGCAGCAGCGGAGCGTCACCGGGTCCCAGTCCGAACCAGTTGCCGAATGCGCCTTGGACGCGGCGCACGTCCTTGAGGTCGGCGACCTTCTCGCTCTTGCCGTCGGCGACGCGAAGGCGCATCACGTTGTCGTGTTCACCGTACGTGTCGTAATAGATGTACTGGCTGTCATGTGACCAGGCCCAGTAGTTGAATTGCACGAGCGGAAGTCGCTTCCAGGTGCGCGTCGTCACTTCATATACCCACTCGCCTTTTCTCGGACCCACCTCCGCTTGGGCGGCGATGAACCTACGGTCCGGCGACCAGATGGGATAGATCAGCCCTTCCGATCCGGGCAGCACCGAGACCTGCCGCGTCTTGAGGTCGAGCAATCGCAGCACTGGGGCGGGGGTGCCAAGCCATTCGCCGAGCACCATTTGACCCCCATCGGGAGACCAGGAGTGGACGAGGGTCGGAGAATCTTCCATTGGCAGCGGCGCGGGCGAGCCACCTTCCGCCGAGACGAGATGGAGCGCCAGCGCGATGCGCGTCCGAATCGCGCTTCAGCCGGCGCAAGTCGGCGCGCATCTCGGCAGCGCTTTGGTAGCGCAGATCGCAATCCTTCTCGAGCGCTTTGTGGATCACGCGGTCGAGTTCGGAGGGAAGCACCGTATTGAGCCGCGCCGGCGGCACCGGCGCACGATTGAGGATGGCATCGAAGATCACCGCGGACGTGCTGCCCTGGAAAGGCAGCGTTCCGGTGGCCATCTCATAGAGCACGGCCCCGAAAGAGAAGAGGTCGCTGCGCGCATACCTTGTAGTGCGAGATCTGGGTGTTTTCCATGCCGGGGCGGGATGATGTTAGGTGGTATCGCGGACGCGAGCAAGATGGAATCCGGTCCCCGGGATCGCGGAACTGCTCTGGATTCCGGCCGCTGCCAGAGGTATGATTCTGCGCAGCGGCCCCAGACGCCAAGCGACTCTCCCGCATTTTCAGTGAGACGGCGCGTGCCTGCACCGGGTGTGCCCGCGCGCGGCCGCCGGATAAAAGTCGTCAGACCAAAGATCGTCAGACCAAAGATCGTCGGACCAAAGATCGTCGGACCATAGAACGGACGGGATGAAGTACTGCGACGCGTGCAACACCACGTATCCGAATGAGTTCCAGACCTGTCCCAAGGACCAGACCGTCCTGCGGGCGATCTCCGAACTCCGCACCGGCATGGTGATCCGCGACAAGTACCAGATCCTGGAAAAGATCGGCGCCGGCGGAATGGCCGTCGTCTATCTCGCTAAGCACCTGGCGTTCAATGAGCTGCGCGCCATCAAAGTGGTCAACAGCCGCCTGCTCGACGACGAGAATTTCCTGCGCCGCTTCCGCTCCGAAGCCATCATCACGCGCAAGCTCCAGCACCCCAACGCGGTGCGCGTGGACGATCTCGATTCCACCGAAGATGGCCGGCCCTTCATGGTGATGGAGTACGTGCACGGCAAAGACCTGCGCCATCTCATCCAGAACACGGGACCGCTGCCCATCCGGCGCTCGCTGACCATCGCGCGCCAGGCCGCGTCCGCGCTCGCCGCCGCGCACGCCCTCGGCATCACCCATCGCGACATCAAGCCCGACAACATCCTGATGACCGATACCGGGGACAGCACCGACCTGGTGAAGGTGCTCGATTTCGGCATCGCCAAAGTGCGCGAGGCGGGCCTGGAATCCGCGCACAGCTCCACCAAGACCGGCATGGTCGTGGGCACGCCGCAATACATCTCGCCCGAGCAGGCGATGGGCCGCCACGGCGAGCAGATCGACGGTCGCGCGGATCTTTATTCCCTCGGCGTGGTGCTCTACGAGATGGTCACCGGCCGGCTGCCGTTCGAGTCGGATACGCCGATGGGCATGCTCCTGCATCACATCCAAAGCACGCCGCCGCCCGCGCATGAGATCAGTCCGGAGCTGCGCATCCCCGAGGGACTCTCGGTGATGCTCGTCCACGCACTCGAAAAAGACCGCATGCTGCGCTATCAGAACGCGGCCGAGTTCATCGCCGCGCTCGATGACGTGGAGGAGCAACTGCGCACCGGTGTGACCAACGTGGTGACGCGACCCGGCATGTCGTCTGCCCCCGCCGGAGCCGCAGCGCGCGCGCGCGCATCTTCATTCCCGCCCCCACCGCCGCCGCGCGCCGAATACCGCGCTCCCTCCGCTTCTTCCCGCGCTCCGGCGCGTCCGAGCTACACGCCGCCGCCGGCCGCCGATAGGCGCAACTGGATCATCTATCTCGTCGCCGCCGTCATCCTATTCGGCGTGGTTGGCGGGATCTACTACTGGGTGGTGAAGCCGGCCAGCACCTCGGCGCAAGGCAACGACGACCGCTCGCAGTTCATGCTCACCGACGACCGCGTCGCTGCCGACGTCCGCTCCGCCTTGACCGGTTCTTCTGAGATCAAGAGTCCCATCGAGGTCAGCGCGCAGGCCGGCGTGGTCACGCTCAAGGGCAAGGTCACCGGCCTCTATGAAAAGCAGATGGCCGATGGCCTGGCGCGCGGCGTCACCGGCGTGAAGTCGGTGAACAACCTCACCGAGTATGACAAGCTCTCGCCCGTCACCCTGGGCGGCGCTACGCAAGCAGAAACGCAGCAACAAGTTCAGCCCACGACGCCGACGAAACCCACGCCGAAGCCGGCGGAGAAGCCCGTGCCGCGCGGTCCCAGCAACGCTGACAAGCAGCGCGCGCGTTCGCTGGTGGAGCAAGGCAACAGCCAGGCCGAGCAGGGCGAGTACAACGCCGCCATCGGGTCGTTCCAGCAGGCGCTCGACCACGATCCCAGCAACACCCAGGCGCAGTCGGGCATGGCCAAAGCGCAGAAGGCCAAAGCCACCGAAGACGAGATCATGCGCAGGAGATGACGACGGTGAACAAGCGGCTCTATTCGCTCATCCTTACTCTTCTATTTGTTTTGGCGGGCGTGGCCTCGGCGCAGTTCGCGGCGAAGCGGGCGCCGTCCACGAGTTCACCGCTGGTCTCCGATGCGGAGAGCGAGCGTGGCGGCCCCGAGCTGATCGGCGACGCCAACAATCCTGTGCTGCGCTATCCCGTCGCGCACCAGCACGCGATGAGTGCCTGCATGGGTTATCTCACCATCACACATGAGCGGATGAAGTTCGAGTCGAAGACCGAGCCGGCGCACTCCTTCGACCTGGCGCGCGCCGACCTCACGGCTGCGCAGCAATGGCGCATCTTCGGCTCGACCATCGAAGAGGCCGAGTTCAAGTTCCGCGGGGGCAGCACCTATCATTTCTTCCATGTGAAGAAGCGCACCGTGGAGACCGCCAACGCAAAGTTCGGATGGGGCGACGTGTTGGGCTTTCAGGAGCTGGTCAACGGCGCCACCCGCTTCGATGAAGTGGTGGCGGCGCTGAAGGCGCAACAGCATGTGGCCGCGCCTCCGGTCATCAGCATGATCGAGCCCGCCGATGCGGCGGTGGAAGGCAAAACGCTTACCGCTACCGGAGGAACGCTGCGGCTACGCGGCATCGTCTCGCAAGAGACTGGCATCGCCAGCGTGCTGGTCAACGGCCAGCCCGCGATGCTCAAGCAGCTCACCCCGCAGACGCAGGAGTTCGTGGTGGAGAACGTTGCCGTCAGCAACGGCTCGAGCGCCATCGTGGTGCTGGTGATGGCCACGGATAAGTCCGAAGCGCACAAGACGTTCACCGTGTCGCGGCAAGGTGTCCGCATCCTCGAGCCAACGTATTTTCCTTACGAGACGGGAGACGCCAGGGTGCGCATCCGCGGCGTGGCGGCGGGATTCGCCAACGTGCAGCGCGTGGAGATCGCCGGCGTCCCCGCCGTGCTCACGCGGCGCGATAGTGGCGAGATCGAGTTCCAGTCGGACACGCCCATCAACGTGGGCGAGAACAACCTGCAAGGCTACGTGATCGCGGCCACGGGCGCGCGCGAGCCCTTCGCGCTCGCGGTGAAGCGGCTGCCCCTCGCCGGACCGCAACCGCTCAAGGAGCTCGAGATCGAGAAGGCGCTCGAAGACGGCTTGCCTTCCACCAGGATCATGTCGCTGGTCAACAAGTACGGCGTGGACTTCGCGCTCACTGACGAAGTGGAACAGCGGCTGCGCCGCGCCGGGGCCGACAGCAACCTGCTGCTCGCCATCGCCAAAGCGAAAAAATGAAAGCCATGCTCCGCCGACTCTGCCTCTGCGCGCTATTGCTGGCGGCCTTGCCGGTTCCGGCGCAGGCCCCAGCCACAAACGAAGGCCGCGCGCTTCTGGAGAGGGCCTGGCAAGCGAGTGGAGGCATACAACGCCTGCGCGGGATCTACGCGTACCGCCAGAGATACCGCGTGCAAGCCCAAGGGGCGAAAGGCGCCGAATATTACTCGTGGGACATGCTTGTGGCTCTGCCCGACCGCATGCATCTGGAGTCCACGAGCGATAGCGGACAGAAGTTCACCCTGGTGGTCACGCCGGCCGGCGCCTTCGTCGTCTCCGCGGGCACGGTCGTGGATCTTCCGGCAGCGACTGCGGGGGTCTGGCAGCTGACCCTGCGCCGCAACAGTTTCTATATCGCGCGGCACCTCGACGACGGTGGCGTGCAGGTCGCCATGATCGGGACCGAGCCCATCGGTGGCGCGACGGCGAAGATCTTGCAACTCACCATCGGGGCTGATGTTTCACGGCTTTGGATCGATGCCAAGACGCTACGGCCGCTTCGCTTCGCGGTGACAGTGCAAAGCGACAAGGGTCCGAAGACGCAGATCGCGGAGCTGAACGATCTCCGGCTCGTGGATGGGATTCAGTTCGTCTTCCGCGTGGTCGTAACCGAAGATGGCCGCCAGGTCGCAGCCAATGACGTTGACGCAGTGGAACTGAACCCCGAGGTAGACCCGCGCCTCTTTTATCGGACCCCGCTGGCGCTGGACCAGATAGCGTTTCGGCCGGGCGCCGTGACGCCCGTCCCGCTGATCGTGAATGCCGCCCTGCGTGTCGTCACGCAGCCGCACGGCGCGCAGCTTTATCTCGACGACGTTCCCAAGGGCGTGACCAGCGAGAGTGAAGGGCGCCTCGTGCTCGAAGACGTGGCGGCAGGCAGCCATCGCGTGCGGCTCACCGCGGCCGGATTCAAAGAGTGGAACAAAACGGTGAACGTGACGCCGGGTGACACCCTCGCCGTGGAGGCAGCGCTCGAGCGCGCCGGCCCGCCGCCATTCTCCGAGAGCGACGTGGAGCAGATGCTGCGCGGCGGGGTCTCGCCGAAGCGCGCCGCCGTACTGGTAAGAGAGCGTGGCGTAGACT